>JAYSSW010000828.1:0-3158 GCA_043720335.1 Planctomycetia bacterium | reverse complement strand
CGGCTAAACTTCTACCCGCACACGGCGCCGCCGTTGACACGGACGATCTGCCCCGTGACGAACGCCGCCGCCGGCGACACGAGCCAGCGCGCGGCGGCCGCGATGTCGTCGGGGACGCCCCAGCGCTGCAGCGGCGTCTCGCGCAGCACGCGCTGCTGCCAGGCGTCGGAGGCGTGCTCGCCCCAGGCGGTGCGGATCCAGCCAGGCGCCAGGCAGTTGACGCGGACTGCCGGCGCCAAGCTGCGCGACAGGCTCTTCGTGAAGCTCATCACCGCCCCTTTGATCGCTCCGAAAAGCTGGCCGCTGTCGCCTTCCATTCCCGTCTCGGCCTGGTCCCAGCCCATCGTCAAAATGACGCCGCGACCGCGCTGCTTCATGCGCTCGCCGACGGTGCGCGACAACAGCATCGTCGCCCGCACGTCGACGCGCCAAAGCTCGTCCAACTTGCGCTCGAACGACCACGTTTTCGCGTCGCCCGTCAACGTGTCGGCGCCGGCGTTGTTGACCCAGATGTCGAGCCCGCCGAAGCACGCCCACGCTGCATCCGCCAGTTGCGCGCATCCCGACTCGTCGCGCAGGTCGGTCAGCGCCACCTTCGCGTCGACGCCCAGATCGCGGCATTCCTGTGCGGTTCGCTCGGCGGCGTCGCGCGAGCGCCGGCCGTGCACGAGGACATTCGCGCCCCCCTGCGCGAGCTGAAGCGCGATCGCCCGGCCGATGCCGCTCGTCGAGCCGGTGACGACGGCGTTCAGCCCCGCCAGCTCGCGTGAAGACGGGACCACGGAAGATGCCGCACGCAATCGTTGCAACAGGTCATGGACCGTGCTGCGCAGCAGCGGATGCACCGCGAGCGGAGCGATCTCGACGAGTGGTTCCAGCACGAACACACGTTCGTGCATGCGCGGGTGCGGCACCGTCAAATCGCAGTCGGGGTCGTGCCGGTCGATGATTTCGTGGCCGAACAGCAACAGATCAAGATCGAGCGTGCGTGCTCCCCAGCGTTCGGTGCGGACGCGCCCTTGCTGAGATTCGATGCTCAGCAGCACGCGCAGCAATTGTTCGGCCGGCAGCTCGACCGCGAGTTCGGCGACGCCGTTGAGGTAGCTCCCCTGCCCCGCCGGCCCGCCAACCGGCGCCGTCTCGTGCCAGCGCGACACGGCTCGCACCTGGATGCCGGGCTGCAGTTCCAGCAGTTCCACGGCCCTGCGAAGATGCTCCTCGCGCGGCCCCAGGTTGCTGCCGAGGGCGATGTAGGCGGTCACGGACATGATGTGCGCTTCGTGGGACGATATTGCCGATGAAAGGACGCCGAGGTTCATTGTTGGCGCGGCGACGCGAATGGCGAGGGAGGAATCGTTTGCCAGCAAAACCTTCGATTTTGAAGGATGCAAAATCCGGGATCATCGGATAGACTTGGGGTAGGTTTGTTCGCTGTGGGGGGATTCGGATCATGCTCGACATCTTCGGTTCCGGCTACCGCACCTGCGACGGCATGTCGCGGCGCAGCTTCGTCAAGGCGGGCTTCCTCGGCCTGGCCGGGCTGTCGCTCGCCGACCAGCTGCGCATGAAAGCTGCCGCGCAGCAGCAGGGGCAGCCGACGCGCGACACCGCCGTCATCCTGCTTTGGCTGGGCGGCGGGCCCAGCCACATCGACATGTACGACCTGAAGCCGAACGCGCCGACCGAGTTTCGCGGCGAGTTCCGCGAAGTCGCGACCAACGTCAACGGCGTCCGCATCAGCGAGCACCTGCCAATGCAGGCCCGCATCGCCGACAAGTTCAGCATCGTCCGTTCAGCCACGCATTCCAACGCGGGCCACGGCATGGGTTCGCACTGGATGCTCACGGGCTACGTCCCGACCATCGAGATCAACGACAACCTCAACCCCAGCTGCGGCTCCATCGTCGCCCGCATGCGTGGCGCCAACGCGCCGCGCATGCCCGCCTACGTCTGCCTGCCGAACCCGCCGCAGAGCGCGAACGCTGCCTACCTCGGCGTCGCGTACAACCCGTTCTCGCCCGGCAACGACCCGAACAGCCCCGGCTTCGAGGTGCGCGACCTGCGCTTGTCGCCGAGCATCGACCTGAACCGCTTCCGCAACCGCCGCGAACTGCTCGAAGGGGTCGACCGCCTGCGCCGCGACGTGGATTTGCAGGGGACTGTCGAAGGCTACGACCGCTTCTATCGCGACGCGTTCGACATCGTGACCAGCCCGCAGTGCCGCGACGCCTTCGACATCCACCGCGAGAACCCGCGTCTGCGCGACCGCTACGGCCGCGACTCGTGGGGCCAGAGCACGCTGCTCGCCCGTCGGCTTGTCGAAGCGGGGGCGACCTACGTCACCGTCAACCTTGGCGGCTGGGACACGCACAGCAACAACTTCAACGAGCTGCGCACGCGGCTGCTGCCCCGCTACGACCGAGCGGTGTCGTCGCTGATCGAAGACCTGCACGACCGCGGACTGAATCAACGCGTGCTGGTCATCGCCTACGGCGAGTTCGGCCGCACGCCGCGCGTCAACTCCACCGCCGGCCGCGACCACTGGCCGGGCGCGATGTCGGTCCTCTACTCCGGCGGCGGGCTGCGCATGGGCCAGGTCGTCGGCGCGACCGATGCGCGGGCCGAGTACCCGACCACCCGCGCCTGCGGCCCGCAGGACGTGCTGGCGACGATGTACCACGTCCTGGGCATTAACGTCCGCCACGAGTTCCACGACGCCGCCCAGCGCCCGCTGGCGATCCTCAACGAGGGCCGCGCGATCGAGGAGCTGGTATGAGCGCGCTGACGACGGAACTGCCTCGCGAAGTGAAGATATTCGAGAGCATCCTGAAGAACGGGGCCGTACGCATGCAGCCGGCCCTGGCTCGCTACGTCCTCGAACTGGGTTTCAGCGCAGCCGACCATGCCCGCATCCGCGAGCTGACGGAGCGAAACCAGGCAGGCACGATCTCGCCGCCGGAGCAGGAAGAGCTGCTTGGTTTCGCCAAAGCGGGCTGTTTGCTCGGCATCCTGCATTCGCAAGCGAGGAAGTCCCTGAATCGGCCCGATGCAGTGACAACGTGATTGTCACTTGAAGCCTTGAACAGCAAGGAATTCTGCTTCAGGCGGCTGACCCCACGAACCCGGAGCGCAAGCGATGGGATACCTTGACGACACGC
>JAYSSW010000827.1:0-3161 GCA_043720335.1 Planctomycetia bacterium | reverse complement strand
CCGCGTCGACATCTTCGCCAGCAGTTCGTACGGCAGGTGCGACCAGTCGGCGGTCATGAAGTCGTCGGTCTCCACCGCACGAATGGCTGCCACGTTCTCGTAGGTTCGGCCGTCCCCCATCACGCCGACCGACTGCACCGGCAGCAGCACCGCGAACGCCTGCGACGTCTTGCGGTACCAGCCCGACTTCTTCAGCTCGTCCAGCACGATGGCGTCGGCCTCGCGCAGCACGCTGAGGCGCTCGGCCGACACGGCGCCCAGGCAGCGCACCGCCAGCCCGGGGCCGGGGAACGGGTGACGCCAAACCAGCGCGTCGGGCAGGCCCAGCTCCAGGCCCAGGCAACGCACCTCGTCCTTGAACAGATCCTTGAGCGGCTCGACGAGCAGGAAGCCCAGGTCCTTGGGCAGTCCGCCGACGTTGTGGTGCGTCTTGATCGTCGCGGCCGGACCGTCGACCGCCGCCCCGCTCTCGATCACGTCGGGGTAAAGCGTGCCCTGGGCCAGAAACTTCGCGTTCTCGATGGTGCGGGCCTCGTCCTTGAACACGTCGATGAAGACGTGGCCGATGATCTGCCGCTTCTGCTGCGGGTCGGTGACGCCGGCCAGCGCGCTCAAGAACCGCTGCTGGGCGTCGACGACGTGCAGGTCGGCCTTGAAGTGGTCGCGGAAGGTGGTGCGCACCGCTTCCGATTCGCCTTTGCGAAGCAGGCCGTTGTCGACGAAGATGCACGCGACCTGCGCTCCGATCGCCTTGATGAGCAGCGCCGCCGCCACCGACGAATCGACGCCGCCCGACAGGCCGCAGATGACGCGGGCGTCGCCGATGCGCTCGCGCAGGCCCGCGACGGTCTGCTCGATGAACGACAACAGCTTCCACGTCCCCTTGCAGCCGCACACCTCATAGAGGAAGTTGCGCAGGATGCGGCTGCCGTGCGGCGTGTGGCTGACTTCGGGGTGGAACTGCAAGCCGTAGAGGGGCCGGGTCGCGTGCTTCATCGCGGCGACGGGGCATGTCTCGGTCGACGCCAGCGGGATGAAGCTGGAATCGACCGCCTGCACCTGGTCGCCGTGGCTCATCCAGACGACCATGTCGGCCGGCACGCCCGCGAACAGTCCCTCGGTGTGCCCGACTTGCAACTGCGCCCGGCCGAACTCGCGGCTGTGGGCGGGATTCACCGCGCCCCCCAGCAGGTGGACCGCCATCTGCATCCCGTAGCAGATGCCGAGGATCGGGATGCCCAGGTCGAGGATCTTCGGATCGCAGAGCGGGGCGTTCTTCTCGTACACGCTGCTGGGGCCGCCGGAGAAGATGATCCCCTTCGGGTTCAGCTCGCGGACGCGCTCGGCGGTGATGCGGTGCTGGACGAGTTGGCAGAAAACATTCTGCTCGCGCACCCGGCGAGCGATCAGCTGCGCGTACTGCGATCCGAAGTCGACAACCAGCACCTTTTCCGAATCGGGCGTCAAGCTCATGGGGTCGCTCGCTGCATTGCTTGCCATTCGCTTTCTCGGAAGCGAAGGAGGGGTGGAGACGAGGAGGCTACTTGCCCAGTTCGGTCGCCCGGCGGGTGGCGGCTTCGACGGCGTCGATCAGGGCGGCCCGGACGCCGCCGCGCTCCAGGGCGTGCAGCCCGGCGATGGTGGTGCCGCCGGGGCTGGCGACCATGTCCTTGAGAACGCCGGGATGCTGCCCGGTCTCAAGAACCAACTTCGCCGAGCCGAGCACCGTCTGGGCGGCCAGCAGCGTTGAGAGTTCGCGCGGCAGCCCCATGCGGACGCCGCCGTCGCTGAGGGCTTCGATCATCACGAAGACGAACGCCGGCCCGCTGCCGCTCAGGCCCGTGACAGCGTCGAGCAGTTTCTCAGGCACCGCGAACGATTTTCCGACGCAGTTCAACAAACGCTCGATGAGCTGCACATCCTGCGGCGTCGCGTCGGCTGACGCGGAGAACGCCGAAGCACTGGCGCCGACCAGGCACGGAGTGTTCGGCATGACGCGGACCAGCCGCCGTTCGTCGCCGAGCAGGTCGCTCATCTGCGCGAGCGTGAAGCCCGCAGCGATGGAGATGACCAAATGGTCGGCCGTGACGGAGGAGCGAACTTCTTCGAGCAAGCCGGCCATGTGCTGCGGCTTGACGGCGACGACCAGGACGTTGCTCTGTTGCACGATCTTGACGTTGTCGCCGTGCGTCGGAGCGCCGGTTTCCCGCATGAACGCGGCACGGGCGGTCGGCATCGGGTCGCTGGCGCACACGCGGTCGATGGTGACGAGGCCCGCCTTCAGCCAGCCCTGCGCCAGGGCCGTCGCCATCTTTCCCGCGCCGAGGAAACCGATCCGCAACTCGTCGCTCATGATGCGTGGCCGTCTTTGGAAGTTGTGGAAAAGATTCATCCTACGAGCCGCCGGGCATGCTGAAAAGAGACGATCTTGCCCGGACGCCCCTTGCACGCGCCGTAGAATGGACGAAACAACCCGCATCGAGGATTCCGATGACCGCACCCGAATGGCTGACCCAGCGCGGCGGCGCCCTGAAGCTCGGCAGCGACCAGATGACCTGGTACGTCGTCTTCAACGACAAGCCGCTCTACGGCTTCCACTGCGTCCCCGCCGGCGGCAAGTTCGGCTGCAGCATCAAGCAGACCATGAACGGCTCGCGCGTGCCCTGCACCCATGTGCACGACACCGCCGACGCCGCGCTGAAAGCGGGTCTCGAAGAGGTTCGTTCGGTCTTAGGGTGGTAGCCAATTGCCCCCGATTTTTTTTCCTGATCACATGCCGCAATGTTTCGCTGGAATGGCAGTCACTCTTTCCTGATGGGCAAGAGCCATGCAAAGTAAAATCGCTCCCCTGGACCAGCCGTTTTCGTGGCAGGTTGAAGCATTGACGGCGTGGGAAAACGCTGGGCGAAAAGGGATGATCGAGGCGGTGACGGGAGCAGGGAAAACAAATGTCGGAATCGGCGCGATCTCCACACTGTATAGTGAGAATAAACGCCTATCGACTCTGGTTGTTGTTCCGTCAATCGTGCTACAGGAGCAGTGGTGCAAGTTGTTGTCGAAGAATTTTCGTAACCGTTCACCGCTGCGCGAGCATGGCGGGGCACGGCAGCCCGGCGCGGCGGGCCTCCACGGCGCTGCGCAGGTATTCCAGCGGGCTGCGG
>JAYSSW010000826.1:0-3161 GCA_043720335.1 Planctomycetia bacterium | reverse complement strand
CGGCGTCTACGGCGACAACGGCAAGATCGAAGGCGTCCTCCTGCCCGACGGCGCCACCAAGATGATGGACCGCTCCCACACCAACTCCTGCGGCTCCTGCCACAACAACCCCTACCGCGACGCCGGCGCTGGCATGACCATCGCCAAGAACGGCGGCACCGGACGCAACACCATGCACATGTTCGGCGACGGACCCATCGAGATGATCGGCCTGCAGATCCGGCTTCAAGCTTTGGCCATGGCCGACCTCAACCGCGACGGCTTCATCTCCTTCGACGAGATGAAGCAGCTGAAGGGCAAGCGCTTCGTCCTCCACAACCTCCCCGAAGGCGAACCCGGACGCGTCGCCATCGACCTCGGCTCGTTCGACGACGAGGACGGTGACGGCTACCCCGACCTCAACCCCGTCATGTGGCCCTTCTTCGTCGACAAGTCCGGCCAGCGCATGTCGTTCGCCCGCAGCCTCAAGTTCCCCGACGTCGGCGGCTACAACCTCGAAACCCAGATCTTCGGCTGGGGCACGCCGTACGTCCCGTTCCGCCCGCCGGTCTCGACCACCTTGCGATCTTTCACCATCGCCCCGTTCGAGATCCACTCCGGCCTGCAGTCCCACGACCCGACCACCTACACCAGCCCGAAGCGCGACGGCCTCGCCCTCGTCTCCAACGCCGGCGCCCAGCAGTTCATCAGCGGCGCGGGCAAGGACCGCGGCGGCGTCCGCGCCCCGACCAAGTCCGGCTTGCCAGGCATCAGCCTCGACGACCCCGACCGCGACGGCTACTGCGAGGAGATCTCCGAAGGCGACCTCGACATGGCCGAATGGTACCTGCTCAACCACCCATCCCCCGCAAAGGGCAAGCAGACTCCCGAAGTCCTCACCGGCGAGAAGCTGTTCGCCAAGATCGGCTGCGCGACCTGCCACGTCCCCGACTGGCACCTGCTGGCCCACAACCCCGACGCCAAGGACTACACCCAGCGCTTCGACGGCGACCGCCGCTTCTTCGACCTGGAAACCGCCTGGAACGACAAGACCGAACGGCTCGAAGGCAAGATCAAGATGCTGGCCGACAAGGTGAAAGACAGCAAGGGCCTCGAACGCTGGGTTCCCCGCCGAGGCGCTTCCACGGTTCGCGGCGTCTACTCCGACTTCATCTACCACGACGTCGGCGAGGATTTCTACCAAACGCAGTACGACGGCACCATCGTCAAGAAATGGCGCACCGCGCCGCTCTGGGGCGTCGGCCACACCGCCCCCTACGGCCACGACGGCGCCAGCCTCGACCTCGAAGCCGTCATCCGCAGGCACGGTGGCGAAGCCCTCGCCTCGCGCGACGGCTACGCCAAGCTCAGCTCGTTCGACCGCTTCCAGGTCGTCGCGTTCCTCAACAGCCTGATGCTGTTCCAGACCGACCGCCTCCCCTGCGACGTCAACGGCGACGGCAAGATCGACGATAACTTCAAGGTCCAGGGAGTCGACACAGGCGTCGAACGCTTCAATCCTGAATGGCTGTTCCGCGTCCCGGTGAAGATCGAAGGCAAGATCCGCAACGTCGTCGGCGCTCCGATCACGTCGTACGCCGGCGTGAACATCCGCCAGGCGTTCGGCCTCGACCTGCACTTCCTCCGCGACACCGACGGCGACGGCTTCCCCGACGTCACCGACCCCGAGCCGACGATCCGCGGCTTCCGCGACGGCGTGCGGTAGGCGCAGCATATAGCCCCCGGCTTGCCGGGGGTGACGCGATATCCAACATCCATTGCACGGAAAATGATCGTTCGCCCGCTTCGGCGCACGATCATTTTCATTGCGCCGGCATGGGATTGCACCGCACCCCCGGCAAGCCGAGGGCTATATGGCTCGCTGCGCTTCCCACCATTCCCGCAGCCGCGGATTGATCCAACGCCAGCCGACGCCGTGATACGACGGCTTCCGCATCTCGATCGCAACGACAACGATGGTCAGCGCGAACGACGCGACATAGGTCACGAGCCAGCCGTGCGTGTCGAACGCGATCGTGCCGACCGCTAGCGCGATGAACACGCTGGCCCAGGTCAACTCCAACATGCGAGCGAGGCGGACCACGTTGCAGAAGAGGAAGAAGTGCGCCACCACGAACGCTGCGACATGCGGGATCGGCGTGTCATGCGGCGCGAGCGCCAACACCAGCGCAGCGACGGCCAGCACCGCCGCGTCGAAGAGCGACAAGCGGAACCCAGGAGCAAATTTCGACGCTGGCATGGGATGTTCAAATCAGCCGGTGGCCGATGAGGGCGCTGAGGCCCAGGACGTGCTTGCAGCGGCCGCGCGACAGGAAGCCGAGGCAGTCGCAGGAGGAGTCGCGCGGCGTGTGGACGCGGACGTGGTAGAGGTTGGCCAGGCCGAGGCGGTGGACCGCGAAGCCGCGCCCGCCGATCTCGCAGGGGATTTCCTTGAAGACGTAGTAGAAGGTCTGGTGGTCCTTGACGATGCAGAGCAGGCCGACGCCGTGGCGGTCGGGGGGCCGCAGCAGCCGGATCGAGCGAGGCGGAGGGGCGGGGGCTGGCGCGGCGTCCATGACGGGAATGGCTAGGCCATCCTCAGGGAGACGGCGGCGCCTTGCAGGATGGCGGCGGTGCGGACGCAGTCGTGGACCTGCTCCTCGCCCATGCCATGCTGCAGGACGTTGGCCTCGTGGGCCTTCACGCAGTCGCCGCAGCCGGCCAGCACCGCGACCGCCAGGCCCATCAGCTCGAACAGGGCCTTGCTCGTCTTGGGGCGGGCCATCCAGCTCATGCGCAGGCGGGGCGACTTGGTCTTGTACGTTTCCTTGCCGACGAGGTAGCGGAAGCGGTAGTAGATCGTGTTCATGGCCATGATCGACGCGGCCGCCTGGGCGTCCTCCATCAGTTCCGTGCGGAGGTTGGCCGCCTTGGCGTCGGCGATCACGGCTTCACGCAGGCGAGGCTCGTCGATGAAGTAGGCGCACGCGATCACCACTCCCCAGAGCTGCTCGTCGTCGAGGCTCTCGCTCGACGTCATCGCGCTGAGGTTCAGCTTCATGTCCTTCGCCGGCTCGATGAACGTGTCGCGAAGGGCGTCGACGTGGGGCATCGTGATCTGGGCCATGAGGCGTTCTCCTGGAAAGTCGTCACTCCAAGCCCCAGGATGAGCAACGCGATTC
>JAYSSW010000825.1:0-6653 GCA_043720335.1 Planctomycetia bacterium | reverse complement strand
GAACGGGGAGAGGTCGCGCGTCTTGCGGGTGGCGAGATCGACGGCGTAGAGGTGGTAGTTCTCGTCGCCGCCGGCGTCCTGGAGGTAGAGGAGGTGCTTGCCGTCGAAAGGCCAGAAGAACTGCGAGATGCCGCGCTTGGGGTCCTGGGTGACGGGGGCGTCGTCGGGCTTGCCGGCGTTGGGCGCGAGGGAGCGGACCCAGACCTGCATGACGTTCTTGTCGTCGGGTGCGAGGTAGGCGAGGTGCTTGCCGTCGGGGCTGATCTGGGCGCCGGCCTTCTCCGGGTTGCCGAACAGGACTTCGCGGGGAATCAGCGGCGGCGGGTCCGCGAGGGCCGACACAGTCGACACGGTGAAGGCGAGCATCACAAGAGCGATACGCATGGGGGAAATCTCCGTGGATGGGAAGCGGCGACATCCGTAGTTCGCACACGGAGCCGTTTTATTGCAAACGGGGACGAGGTTCGACGAGGAGGGCAGGAAGGCGCCGTCGCGCGGGGCGGAGGAGGGGCCGGCCGATGGGATTTTCCGTCATCGACCTGGGGGAACATGCCGCAGCTCCCCGGAAGCGGCCGCGTTCCCCCTGCGGGACGACCGCATGGACTCCGCCCGCGCTTCGCTTTACAACAACACGGACGGATTCCTCTCCGCGAAGGACCACGACTCGTGAAACGCATCATCCTCGCCTTCAACGGCGACCTTGAGTCCCGCCTGGCGCTGCACTGGCTCGTCCACGAGCGCGGCTACCAGGTCGTCACCGTGTCGATCAATCTCGGCCAGGAGGTGCCTCTCGACGAGGTCGGCGCGCGCGCGGTCGAAGTCGGGGCGTCGGCGGCCAAGGTCTTCGACCGCCGCGAGATGTTCCTGCGCGACTTCGCCCTGCCCGTGCTCCAGGCCAACGCCGTTTATCAAACAAGCTGCTTCCTCGGCTCGGCGCTGGCCCGCTGCGTCATCGCGCAGGAGCTGGTCCGCGTCGCCAAGGACGAAGGCTGCGACCTCGTCGCGCACGCCGCCGCCAGCAAAGGGAACGACCAGATCCGCCTGGAGACCGCCATCGCGGCGCAGAACCCGCGGCTGCGTGTGGTTGCCCCGGTGCGCGAGTGGAATTTGAAGAACCTGCACGACAAGCTGCGCTACGCCCGCATCCGCGGCATCGAGCTGGACGAGCCGGTGCAGCGGGCGGTGACGGTCGACCGCAACCTGTGGGGCGTCAGTTTGTATGTGAACGAGCTGAGCGACAGCTGGCAGGAGCCGCCGCCGGAAGCGTACGTGCTGACGCGCTCGCCGGAGTCGGCCCCGAACGAGGCGGAGGTTCTGACGCTTGGCTTCGAGGCGGGGGTGCCGTGCAGCGTCAACGGCGTGGCGCTGGAGCTGCTGCCTTTGGTGCGCGAGCTGAACCGGATCGGGGGGCTGCACGGGATCGGCCGCAGCGACGTGGTGGAGGACCGTCTGTTCGGGATCAAGAGCCGCGAGTTCTACGAGGCGCCGACGCCAACGCTGCTGCTGGCGGCGCATCGGGATTTGCAGAGCGTGGTGCACAGCCGGGAGATGCTGCAGCTCCGCGAGGCGATGAGCCGCCGGTACGCGGATCTGGTGTACATGGGGCATTGGTTCCACGATCTGCGCGAGGCGCTGGCGGGGTACTTCCACGAGACGCAGAAGTTCGTGACGGGCGAGGTGAAGCTGCGTCTGTACAAGGGGGGCTTCAGCGTGGCGGGGCGGCGCAGCCCGCACAGCCTGTACGACGGGGCGCTGGCGAACCAGTCGAACCTGGAGCTGTTCGACAACCAGTGGGCGCAGGGCTTCACGTCGGTGTGGACGCTGCCGATCCGCCAGGCGGCGCGTCTGCACCCGCCGGAAGTCGCCGACCTGGAGCCTGATTCCTGAGAAACCGCCTTTACAACCGCTCCACGGCGCGGGAAGATGGATACAATGCTGGCATCCATTTAGCCGGTGCGCTTGTCGAGTCCCCTGCGGGGGATTCCGGAGACAAGCACGCCGGCTAAATGGTTGTCTGTTTTCAGGGAACTCTCCCGCCGAACGAAGGCGCCCTTCGGCTTCCCCCGCGCGTGCCGCATGCAGCGTGCTGCGCGGGCAGGCCGGGACCAGGCGATTCATGCCGCGGAAGATCGACAAGGAACCCGTGCGGATTCCACGAGGAGTTGTGACGCCATGGCCGATGACCGAGTCCCCATGTCCAAGGAAGGCTTCGAGAAGAAGAAGGCCGACCTTGCGCGCATGATGAACGCCGAGATGATCGAGATCGCGACGCGGATCGCCGCCGCGCGCGAGCTGGGAGACCTCAGCGAGAACGCGGAGTACCACGCCGCCCGCGAGGACCAGGGGATGCTGGAGGCGCGCATCAACATGCTGAAGGACCAGCTCGCCCGCGCCGTCATCATCGACACCGCCAGCCTGCCGAAAGACACCGTCGTGTTCGGCACCAAGGTGAAGGTCAAGGACCTCGACCTCGGCGAAGCGGAGATCTTCTACCTCGTCGGCCCCGGCGAGGAGGACTACGACAAGGGCAAGATCCTCACCAGCAGCCCGATCGGCCAGGGCCTGCTCGGGAAGAAGGTCGGCCAGGTCGCCGAGATCGCCGTCCCCATGGGCAAGGTCCGCTTCGAGGTCCTCGAGATCTCGTTCGCGGAGTAGCCTGAGCGATTTCAGATCGCGGATTTCGGATCTCCGATTTCAGATCGCGGATTTCGGATCTCCGATTTCGGATCGGCCGTGAAACGACTTCCCGTGCCGGGGTGGGCGAGAGAGGGGCATCCCTCTCGATGAGGGGCGCGAATCAGCCGAGGGGGGCGTCCGCATCGGGATCGTCGGGAGATTCCGGCTCCTCGCGCAGGAACGGCTCGACCAGGCTGTCCTCCCCGATGGCGGCGACGACGACCCGGGCTTTCGGGTCGAACACCAGCAGCAGCGTGTCCCCCGGCTCGCCCCCCCTGCGGCGGTACAGCGTGCTGACGCCCCAGCCGGCCTGTTCCTTGACAACGACCGCGCCGACGGCGGCCCCGTCCGCCGAGCGCAGCTCGTAGTTCCCCTGGAGGTGGGGCTTGAGCGACAGGGGCACGTTGAAGGTGCCGCTGCCCAGCATGCTTTCGGAAATTCGGAAGGAGATCCAGGCGCGTCCGTCGCCGGCCCAGCCA
Organism: Planctomycetia bacterium; assembly: GCA_043720335.1. Lineage (GTDB taxonomy): Bacteria > Planctomycetota > Planctomycetia > Gemmatales > Gemmataceae > JAYSSW01. The sequence continues at coordinate 3,498 of JAYSSW010000825.1, read as the reverse complement.
TGGTCGAGACGAACCCGGGATTTCCGCTCGTAGTGAGGGATCAAGGCGTCGACCGCCGCCGGATCGATTTTCGCGCCGCGAATCCCGTAGACCCCGTGAGCGTACTTTTCGATCACGGGGGAATAGCTCAGGCAGGCGTAGAAGGCGGACCGGCCCACGCCAGCCGCCAGGCAGCGTTCCTCGAGCGGGAGCCGCTGCATGACGGGCCCGTGCTCCTGCAGGATCGCCACGAGCCGTTTCTCGTTGCCGCGAAGCGTCTGGTTCCAGTCGGTCCGCGGTTCGGCCCGTACCGCGGATCCTTCGGTGACACAGTTGGGCAGTCGCCTGCACAGTTCCAGCAGCACGTTGCTCGGTGGCGTGTAGCCCTTCATCCGGCGGTGCCTCGCGACGCCGGCCCGCAGTTCGCCCACGTCGATCCAGTCCGCCACCGACAGGATCTTGCGGACGCGGTTGACGACGCGGTTGACCGCGAGGCCGCGAAACCAGAACCATCCGGACTCGCGGTCGAGCCACTCGAAGTCCCGGCGCGACTCCAGGATCCGCGCGACCACCTCGGGCGGGACTTCCTCGGACATCTTGTGGGAGATCGCGGCGGCGACCTCGAGCACCGTCGTGACGCCGAACTGGGACACCGTGACGCGGGCGTGTTCGACCAGTCGGCGGGTCAGCCCGACTTCCCCCAGATGCGCGGCCATGCGCCGCCCCTGGACCGACGCGAGTTCGAACCGGGGCGGCTGGCCGAGCAGGGCGCAGGTGCGCAGAAGCCCTTCCAGACGGAACACGGACCGGGTGATCCCCTCCTGCTGGAGCTGTTTCTCGACCGCTTCCGCCGTGCTCGGCAGGCCTCGGTCGACCAGTTCCAGCGCGGCGACCAGGCGCGGAGGCAGGGACCGCGCCCGCCTCGACCGTTTCGCGACGCTCTGGCAGATCTGCAGCACCCGCTGTCTCGTGAGCGAGAATTTGTCGCTCACGGCCTGCAGGGTCGTGCCGCCTCTCCCGTCGCAACCGTACCGCATCATCACGACGTCGATGTTCCGCGCCGTCCGCGACGTGGCGTGCTTGCCGCAGCTTTGCCTCACGATTTCCCTCAGCTCGTCTTCAAGGCACACGCGGGGAGACGGCAGCAGGGACGGCTCCCCGGCTTGCGGCGGCGGGGACCGATCGGCCTGACGAAGCTTCTCCATCGCGTCCAGGTAGTCCATCAGACAACGCATCCCGAAGCCGGGGAGTTCCAGGACCTGCCCCAGCGTCAGCTCCGACAAGTCGGCCAGGCGGTCGGCGAAACCGCTCCGGATCAGGCAGTTGCTGGTTCGCGACAAAAGGTCGAGATCGCCGAACTCCGTGCCGATCGGAGGACGAGGCAGCCGGAAATTCCGGAACCGTTCGAGGAACACCCTCGCCCCCGCGCCCGGCGCCGGCCCCGACTCCCCGACCGCACTTGGCGCCAGCTCCGCCGACGGCGGCGCCGAAGCCATCGCGCCTTCGATCGACGTGAGCAGATCGACCAGGCATTTGGCCCCGAAGCTCGGCTGACCCAGCATCTGGCCGATCGTCTTCCGGGCCAGATCCCCCGGCCCGGCCAGCTGGCCGTCCAACTGCATCGTCCAAAGGCAGTTGTACGTCCGCTTGTTCAGCTCCAAGTCTTCCAGGTTCATCCCTTGCGGAACCGGAGGCAGCGTCGCCCGCAGCAGCGGCCCCGCGTAGTTCGCGATCCCCTTGCGCACCACTTCCACGATCTCGTTGGCCAGCCGCTGGCAAACGTCCGGCGGAAGCTCCTTCCACACCTGGCCGTCCAGTTCGCAAAGCTGCTCGGCCCGCGTGACGCCGCCCCCCAGCAACCAGGGGCCGATCCGAACGGACAATAGCGTTTTCAGGGCGGTTGGCGCCAAAGGATGGCCGTGTCTCGGATACCTGGAGATCGGCATGCAAATCTCGCCTTGCATTTCCCAACGGAGGCTGCCTACGGAGACTGACGTAAACCGGCGGCCCCGTCCTGCCCCCCAAGGGAAGCCTACCAAACTCCGCGTCGCAAGTCAAAGAGCCGCCGCGTCCCCACCGCGTCGCCATCCCGAATTCGCCCGACAATCGGCGCGGGAGGCGGCAAGCCACGCCATGTGCAACGGGATTGGTGGGGTGCAAACCCGCGACGGCTTCACCCCCAGGAATCGCTTCGCTCATCCTGGGGCTTGGCGCTTGTCTCCCTGACGCGATTCAGGCGATACAATGCCCGCATGAGCGTCGCCGCCTCGATCCTGGACCGCATCGGCAGCACCCCGATGGTGCGCCTCGGCCGCGTCGCCGCCGGGCTGCCCGTCCCCGTCCTCGGCAAGTGCGAGTTCCTCAACCCCGGCGGCAGCGGCAAGGACCGCATCGCCCTCGCCATCCTCGACGACGCCGAGCGCAGCGGCCTGCTCAGGCCCGGCATGACCCTCGTCGAAGCCACCGCGGGCAACACCGGCGTCGGCCTCGCCCTCGTCGCCGCCGTGCGCGGCTACCATCTCACGTGCGTCATGCCCGCCAAGATGTCGGCTGACAAACGGGCCGCCCTCGCCGCGCTCGGCGCCGAAGTCATCGTCGTCCCCAACGCGCCACTGTCGTCGCCGGACAACTTCCAGAATGTCGCACGCAAGCTGGCCGCCGAGCGCGGCTGGTTCCTGACCGACCAGTTCCGCCACCCCGCCAACCCGCGCGTCCACGAAGCGACGACCGGCCCGGAGATCTTGACGCAGTGCGACGGCAAGGTCGGCGCCTTCGTCTGCGGCGTCGGCACCGGCGGGACCATCACCGGCGTCGGCCGCTACCTCCGCGCGCACTGCCCCACCGCCCGTGTTGTGCTCGCCGACCCGGTCGGCTCGCGGCTCGCCCATCTCGTGAACCCCGCCCACCCCGACCTCGATGCCGCCTACCAGGTCGAAGGAATCGGCGGCAGTGCCTTCCCCGCCGCCAGCGACCCGCAGGTGATCGACGAAGCCGAGCGCGTCAGTGATGAAGAGTCGTTCGCGATGACGTGCCGCCTGATGCGCGAAGAGGGCCTGCTGGTCGGCGGCTCGTCCGGCACCGTTGTCGTCGCCGCCCTGCGCGTCGCCGCGCGCGGCGTCGATGGCCCGGTCGTCGTGATCCTCGCCGACTCGTGGGACCGCTACCTGACGAGGCCGTGGATGCAGCCGCCCCCCTGAGCCCGAAACGCCAGCGAGGAAAAACACGCCGCGACGCAGGTGAATGGCCCGGCGACTCGCGCAGCGAGAGCCGCTCCTCGCTGTCGCGTCGGCGAACGGGACAGGCCAACCTCCGCACCGTCGCGCGGTTTTCCTCGCTTGGCGCTTCGGGCTCACAGGCCGTCAACCTGAGCCCGAAGCGCCAAGCGAGGCAGCACATGCAGCGATCCCGAAAGCCGCGTGTCCCGTTCGCCAATGCGCAGCGAGGCGAACGCGACCACTCGCGGCTTTCCTCGCTGTGCCTCGGCTGCCCCAACACGCCACGACCCATTGCGCCGCCGCG
>JAYSSW010000824.1:0-3164 GCA_043720335.1 Planctomycetia bacterium | reverse complement strand
CAAAAGAAAGTTCGCAATCCGCATCAAGATTCACTGATCGATTGAACCTCTATAAACCTCCTATCCGCGCGACCGCGCATCCCTCGTAATCCGCACATCCCGCCGGACCCGACGCTGCCGCACTTCGCCCAGACGCTCCGGCTTCGCTATTTTGCGTTCGCCTCTGGCGTTTTCGGCTTGTAACCGTTACAAATCTGGGGTGCGGTTCGTCCCACCCAGCCACACCATTCCATTTTCGAGGGGTTGCATGTTCCATCGCTTGATGATGATCGCGGGTCTGCTCGTCTTTGCGTCGGTGGCGCTCGCCCAGCAGCCCCCGGAAGACAAGAAGAAAAAGAAGGGGCCGATGCTGCCCCCCATCGAAACGCCGACGGACAAGGCATTCCCCAAGTTCGGCCAGCCGCGCAAGTACGACGATGTCATCACCAAGGACGCCAAGTCGTCGCCCGGCGTCTTCACCGTCCACCGCATCGACGACAAGCTCTACTTCGAGATCCCCAACGACGCGTTCCACAAGCTGATGCTGTGGCAGTCCGAGGTGGTCAAAGGCCCCGCCGGCGTCAGCTGGGGCGGCCTCAGCCTGGCCCGCAGCTACCTTCGATTTGAACGAAGGGCCAACAAGGTCTACCTCTGGTCGGTCTCCTTCGCCAAGCGCGGCGACGGCAAAGCGGTCCAGACCGCCGTCGACGCCGCCAACATGGACTCGATCATCTACAGCTTCAATGTCGAAGCCGAGGGGAAGGATCGCAGCGTCGTCATCAACGCTACCCCGCTCTACATGACCGACGTCGCCGACCTGTCGGTGAAAGGCGCGGTCGGCGGCGGCGTCTCCATCGACGATAGCCGGTCGTACCTCGACGAAGTGAAGGCGTTCCCGACCAACATCGAAGCCCGTTCGCTGCTCACGTTCCGCGGGGGCGGCGCGGGCTTCAGCCTCGGCGGACCCAAAGGCCCGTCGATGGGCTCCGCTGGCGGCGCGGGCCGGAGCTACACCGCTCTCGTCCATTACAGCCTGGTGATGCTCCCCGAACGTCCGATGCAGGGGCGCCTGTTCGACCCGCGCGTCGGCTACTTCACGCGCGGTTTCGAGAACTACGCATCCACCAAAACATGGATGGAGAAGCAGCAGTTCATCACCCGCTTCCGCCTGGAGAAGAAGGACCCCACGGCCGACGTGTCCGAACCGGTCAAGCCGATCGTGTTCTACATCAGCCGCGAGGTGCCTGAGAAGTGGCGTCCGTATCTGATGAAGGGCGTGGAGGACTGGAAGCCGGCGTTCGAGGCGGCGGGCTTCAAGAACGCGATCATCGCCAAGGAAGCGCCCGACCCGCGCACCGACCCGACATGGGACCCGGAGGACGCGCGATACAACGTCATCCGCTGGGTGGCCGAGCCGACGCAGAACGCGATGGGGCCGCACGTCCACGACCCGCGCTCGGGCGAGATCATCTCGGCCCACATCATCTTCTGGCACGACATTTTGAAGCTGACGCAGCAGTGGTACTTCATCCAGTGCTCGGCCCAGGACAAGCGCTGCCAGAAGCTGCCGCTGCCTGACGAAGTCACCGGCGAGCTGATCCGCTACGTCGGCGCGCATGAGGTCGGCCACACGCTCGGCCTGCGGCACAACCACCGCGCCAGCTCCGCCTACACCATCGAGCAGCTGCGCGACCCGGTCTTCACCGCGAAGAACGGCACCGTGGCTTCGATCATGGCCTACGGCCGCTTCAACTACGTGTCGCAGCCGGAGGACAACCTGAAGACGTTCATCCCGGTGATCGCGCCGTACGACACGTTCGCCATCGCGTGGGGCTACAAGGCGATCGACGGCGCCAAGACGCCGGAGCAGGAGCGCGAAACCCTCGACAAGTGGGCGTCGCGCCAGCTCGGCGAGCCGTGGCTGCGCTTCGGCGGCGAGGACGGACCCGCCTCCATCGACCCGACCGTGAAGACCGAGAACATCAGCAACGACTCGCTCAAGGCGACCGAACTCGGCCTCAAGAACGTCGACCGCGTCCTCGACAAGCTGGTCGACGCCACCACCACCCTCGGCGAAGACTTCGAGCTGTTGAAGGACACCTACAAGCAGATCATGACCCATCGCCGCAACTGGTTCAACGCCGTCGCGCTCAACGTGGGCGGCGTGATCGAGAGCCGCACGCTCGGCGGGCGCGGCACCGAGTCGTTCACCCGCGTGCCGAAGGAACAGCAGCAGGCGGCGGTGAAGTTCCTGCTCGACAACGCCTTCGCCACCCCGACGAAGCTGATGAACCCGGCCATCGTCAACCGCTTCCAGTACAGCGGCGTCGCCGCCGACGTGATGGGTCAGCAGAAGGCGTTGCTCAACGGCCTGCTCGGCGCCAACCGCCTGCGCCGCATGCTCGACGCCGAACTGGTGCTGGGCGACAAGGCGTACTCCGCGATGGACCTCGTCAACGACGTGCAGAACGGCGTCTGGAGCGAGCTGAAGGCGGAGAAGCCTCGTGTCGACGCGCTGCGCCGCAACCTGCAGCGCAGCTACCTCGACCTGCTCAAGAGCGAACTGCTCGCCAAGGACGAAGGCGGCACGGTCATCTCGTTCGGCGGCGAAGACCCGACCGGCAAAAACGGCGACTTCCGCGCCATCGCCCGCGCGGCGCTGGTGGAACTGAAAGGCCAGATCGACGCCGCCGTGGGCCGTGCGCAGGACAGCATGACGCGCGTCCACCTGCAGGACAGCCGCCGCGAGGTGGAAAACATGCTGGAGACGCCGAAGAAGTAGCCCGCTCGTCGAAGACGTGAAACGAAACGCCAGCGCGAGCCACGAGGCTTGCGCTGGCGTTTGTTCGCTTGTGAGATCGCAGGGCGCGAGATAAGATCACATCGTCGAGCCTGCGACGGCGTACGGAACGTCGCAGGTCACCGGGTTGTCGATGACTTCAGTCAACCTGGCTTTGCTCGAATCTCTCACCAAGGCGTCGCATGTCGTACGCGGATTTCACTCTTGAGGCAGCCGAGGCGAAGTTCGGGCTGACGGTCCAGCCGGGCGACCTGTTCCCTTCGCTGGCGCCGCTTCCCGTGCCTGCGTGGCTGGGCGACATGCTCGAACGCGGGCGCCGGGTGGCGGCGCTCGTCAGCGAGAAAGCGCGATCGGAATTCCTGGTGGTGCCGGTGTTGATCGCGGC
>JAYSSW010000823.1:0-6657 GCA_043720335.1 Planctomycetia bacterium | reverse complement strand
TGAGATCGGCATGACTCGCCTCCAATAGGGCGAAGGAGTTGTCGGGCGATGTGGCCTACAGTAGCATTATAGAGCATATTTCGAGCCGGCGTAATAGCTCCTGCAACGGGTCGGGGATGCATGCACGGCACCCGGCCCGTTGCTTCTTGTGATGTTGGTTTCAACGCGGTATCACTTGCGGGAAGCGGCCTTGCGGGCTTCCCACGTTTCACGGTTCGGAGCGCCAGCGGCGAGCCAGGCGCGAATTTCTGTCACGCACCAAACCACGCGGCCCCCGATGCGGACTGGCGCCGGCAGCTTGCCCGCAGCGTCCCACGTCCGCACGGTGCGCACGCCAGCGCAGAGCAGCTTCGCCAGGCGTCGCGCATCGACCACGAGGGGCGCGATGTCCTGCGGCGGCCTGGTCGCGTGCGCGGGGGAATCGGCCTCGGGCTGGTCGGCCTCGGGCGGATCAATCGGGGCGATGCGAAGGGGAAGGATGTCAGCCACGGCCGGCCCCCTTCGCCTTCTCAGGTGCGGCCAGCTCGTCAGCGAACCTGATTCGGATGCCGAGAATTTTCAATCGATGGCGGGTCACTCGCTCCAAGGCGCGGTCTTTGCTATTCCGTGCCGAGTACAGCACGGCGAGCAGGTACAGGGGACTGGCGAGCAGCCCCGATGGCGGCTCATCTCGGAGATGTGATTTCATGTTGACGGCTCGTAGGTTGCAGGGCGTCCCTTCGCGCCCTTCACCCATTGCGAGCCGTCACGAAAAAAGACGTGACGGAACGTTTTTTGAGCCAAAAATGCAACAAATCGCCGTCATGACGGCTTCTGACGGCGGATTTTCTTTGCTTGTTCGCTGCGGCGTTCTTGTTCCGCTTCTTCCTTTTCCCCGGCACGGAAAATTTCGTTTATCTCGGCTAGTTGGGCCGGGGTCGGGCAATCGGACGAAACAACTGCAAGCATGGCGGTAGTGAGCGACGTTTCCCGATTCGCGGGCTTTGCTTCTGCGTCGCGGCGGTCACGGAACGCTTTCCATGCTGCCGTGTTGCTGACTGCGCCGGCGCTCACACCTGTGCAGGCGGCTACGGCGTCGCGGGTAATTGCGGTCGGGTTCTTTTTGGCGTTCTCCAGCAGCCAGTCACGCACAAGGATTTCCGCTTCCTCGCTTGGGATTCGTTTCTTCGTCGGCAGTTCCCCTTCGTCTCTCTCTGCTCCGCTGGCGTTAGACGATGATGGCATCGCCTTGCCCCCTTCGCTGCCCCCCGTCAGTCCGGCGCGTGGGTTCGCTGCTTCTTCCCGCAAACGGCACGCGGCCTTTGCGAAGTCGTCAAGTGCCTTGTTGGTGGTCTGCTGCTTGTCGGTCGGCATGGCGTCCAGGAAGTCGCCGACCAGCGGAACCAGAACCTCGGCCGCTTCGGCGAGCAGCCTGCGTTGCTCCAGCGCGGCGTCGGACCATGGTGCGCGAGGCGCTACTTCATGCGCTCTTCGCAGGCAGAGCAATGGCCAGAAGGCGTCACGGTAAAGGTCGTGGGCTTCAAGTCTCGTGACGAAGTCGCGGCAGGCCAGTGCGCGGAATGCCTGTTCCGCTCGTTCGGCGTGTTCCACGACTTGGACGATGGTAGCCAGCCGCAGGAACTTCCCATGCTCTTGCCCGACGCGGTCCCTCTCGGCTTTCTGATTGGCATTCTGATGTGCCGAAAGGCAGGTGACGTAGTTGGTAATGGGGCGATACCCCTCGGCCTCCGGGATTCGTTCGGGGCCTTGATAGGCCGGCGGGTCGGTTGCGGGGTCGCTGGGCCAGCCTATCGCCGCGTGCGCTCTCGGCAAGCGGCTCCGCACGTTCGCCCGCTCGTCGTCGGTCATGCCCTCCCAGAGCTGGGCGATTCCCCAGGTGAGCAGACGCAGCCCGGTATCCCGCATGTGGTGCTGCCACTTGCGCCAGGTTCCGAACCCGGAAAGGTCCATCGCAGCAAACGCCAGTTTCAACAGCGACAGCCGAACGACGTGGTCATGGTCGGTGCTCTTGAACCGGTCGTCGTAGCTCTGCCAGGTCGCCTCGTGGTCTGTCTGGAACTCTAGTTGCCCAGCCGCTCCCAGGGATCGCTTGAGCCGATTCGCGGCTTTTGCGATGCGATCCAGGCCGTTCGCCCGTTGGTGCCAGCGTGGGGCTTCTGGCGCGTCCGGTCCGTCGATGTCTTCGGGGAAGTCGGCCCACTCGGCCGGGGGCAGGGCTGCTACGGCTTGCGCCAGTTCCACGGCGATACGAAAGACTGTGGGAAGATCGAAATGGACAAGGCCGCAGGCCGTGCCCGTTGCCGGGGAGCGGTTCGCCATCGGTTCGCCTTTCGCTGGTCGGGCCGACGGGGGCCGGGCGGTTGAAAGGCGAGTAACCCCCGCGCCGGCCCCTGTCGCTTGGCTTGCCGAGTTGCAACTCGGCAATGCCTTCCCGATGAAGACATTTTAGCCAAACGGGGGCAGCGGTAGAGCGTTCCTGCGGACATTTTCCGAAAGGGGTCGATGTCGTGCCTGCAGGGGGCCGCAAAGGCGCTGTCGGCGCTTCGGGCGCTGTAGAAATCGCTGCAACATGCGATCCGGCTGTTGAGATAGGTTCCTCGCCTCGCCACGATGTTCGGCTGACCGAAATGCCGCGCACGCCACCGCCAAACGAATCGAGGGGTTCTTCAACGGGCTAGTAAGGCCGGCTAAAGAAGTCTGGTGACCGCCGATTCACGCGGGTTGATAAGGTTGCGTTTTGAGCCGATGGCGTAGGGTGGCGTCACTCACAGCCAGGATACGGACCGCCATGAGGCCGGCATTGACGGCAGCGGGTATCCCATAGCCCATGCTGGCCATCAGTGTCGTTTCGGTCAACAATTTCTCGGGCGGACCGGCGTCGGTCACGAATCGAAAGATCGGCACGACAGCGGAGGCGGGCAGCCGTAGATGCTCATCCGTGTAGGCGATGCCGGTAGCAAAGAGGATGACTCGCAGGGTCGCCGCATCGCGCTCGAAAGCTGCGTCGAATGTACACCAATCATACATCATAAACGAGATGCCGAAATGGTCCAGCACCCGCAGGCATGCGTTCACGACATCCATCGCGGCCTGCGGAGCAAGGACGACAGCGACGGTCGCCTGTGTTGCTTCCGACTCGTCCACGGTTCGCTCCGACTAGATTCCGACCGTCATCGCCTGCACCTTCTTCACCTGCTCGTCGCGCAGTTTCTGGAGCGTTTTCCAGACATCCGACCCGCGTCCCGAAATGATGGCCGCCGCGAAGAGGGCGGCGTTGATCGCCCCGGGCTTGCCAATGGCGAACGTGGCAAGGCCGCAGGGCATGTCGAGGAATGGCCGGAGAAATTCATCCAAGCAGCCGACCGAGCCATTAATGATTGGCACGCCAAGCACGGGCAGCGAAGTCGCCTGCGCGACCTCACGCGCGAAGCCGATTCCGCCCAACGAACCAGCGATGACAACGGCCGTTCCGCTGGCTTCGAGGCCAGCGAGCTTTTGCTCCATGCCCTCTTGCGATAGTCCTTGTTCCAGGATGACGGTTTCGTAGAGGACGCCGATTTCGGTCAAATATTGCTCAGCGTGCAGTAATACCGCCTGTTCGGCAGCGTCCCGGAAAAGGATCGCGACTTTGCCTGACGCCCCAGGCGCGCCTGCGGCTCCGTACGGTTTACTTGCCGCCAGGGCCAGGACAGCGAAGTGGGCGGCGTTCGACGCGCCTTCCCGCCCGACGCCTACTGTCGCGACACCGACTTCGGGGGGCATTTGCATGATTGACAAAAAGGCATCGAACCCGTCGAGCGGCGTGGCGATCACAGGAACTCCGACCACGGGCACGATCGTCATCGACGCGGCCATGCCCGGCAGGTGCGCCGCCCCGCCCGCGCCGGCGATGATAAGTGAAAGGCCGCGTTTCTCCGCACTCTTTGCATAGTCGAACAGCAAATCCGGGGTGCGGTGTGCCGAGACGACTTTTGTTTCGAACGCGACCCCGTGCTGATTTAACAGCCGGGCAACCGGCTCCATCGTCTTCCAGTCCGAGTCGCTGCCCATGATGATGCCGACCACGGGGGCAGGACCACTTTCTGTACTCGCGTTCACCGCAGGCTCCAACGCACAAGGGGCGGGTGAAATGAGCGGGGCGTGCATCATAGTCCGCCGGCAACGGTTAAGGAATCGCATTCAACCCTACCACATTGTGCCGCCCGGTGCGAAATCGGCGATGTATCGACCCGCCGCGCGAGCCTCTCCGCGCCGTGCCGCCGCTACGACCGGACCAGCATCGAGGGAGACTTCGCTACAACGGACGGCGTCCGCGTTGTTGTAGGGTTGTCAAGCCGTGCCGTACAGTGCCCGCAGTTGCGCGAGGGCTGTCACAGCTCGCCGTTGAATGCGCGGTCGAGGACCGACAGCAGCAAGGCGTCGAGGGCGGAACCAGCTTCGACTTCCTTCGCTGTGATGCTGCGAACTTGATCTTTCAAACGGTCAAAGTGATCGAAAACTTGCCCTGTATGGTCAACGACGGGACGGGCAATCGAAGGTTGCGGATATTCGTCAGATTCAATCCCGGCCTGCCTTGGCCGTAACGCTGGCCAAGTATCTGTTCTTGCCCATACGGGCTGAGCAAGCCGTGCAACGCAAACTTCGGATGAAGGTGAGGCGAGTTAAATTGGCTGATGGCGACTTGCTAGCCAACTCGCTTGGCTGCACGCCAAGTCTTCGCAGTGGACGAGAAATGGCAGGCCGTCACTGCGGAGCAATCCCCACGACGCCCGGCACCGTCGCCTATTTCCGTTTCGGTTTCGCTGGCGCGGCGGCTCTGCCGGGAGCGGCGACGGTAGCGACGGGGTAGACCTTCAGCACTTCGTCGCCGTAGTGGTTGATGACCTTCACCGCGATCTTGCCCTTTTTCGGCGTCTCGAACGGGACGCTCTTCGTCGAGTAGAGCTCGGACCATTCGGCCTCGTCCACCTCGGCACGCAAGGCGCGTTGCAGCTTCTCGTAGGGCTCGCTGCCGCCGCAGAAGTAGGCGTGGCGGACGAAGAAGCTCTCCTGGTTGTAATCGGTGTCGATGAACCAGCACGCGATGTCGTCGGTGGAATGGCTGCGGATGGCGCTGGTGGTCGGGTCGAACACGTCGATGCCGAGGATTTCGACGGTGAGCTTGCCGTCGGGAGTGCGTTCGAGCTTGAGGTCGGGTTCGCCGAAGACCATGAAGAGGTTGCCGGAGCCGGTCTTCTTGAGGAGTTCGTCGCCCATCGCGAGGTCGGGGTTCATGCGCGGGCAGAGGACGGTGAGCTTGCCGAACTTCTTGGTTTCCTCGGAGACGTGCGGGTCGAAGGCGAAGCCGCAGACGAGAAGCAGGTCGCAGCCGATCCCCTGCATTGCTTCCTTGGCGGCTTCGCGGACGAGGGCGGGGTCCACGGTGCCGAACTCGGGGCCGATGCAGACTTTCACGCTCTTCGTCTTGCCGTTCTCCAGATACTCCCCTTCGGCGTGCAAGTAGCCGGCACCGGCGAAGGGGTCAAGCCGCTCGAAGCGCAGCCGTTCTTCGCGCACGGTGTTCTGCACGCCGGCTTTGCGGAGGTTGTCGAGGATCATCGTCGTGAAATCGACAACGCTTGCGTCGGGCGGCGGGGCAGGCTCGCCCTGCGAAGGCAGCATGCGGTGCGGCGACAGGCTTTCGACCGTGAACGGCCCGCATACGCGGATCGTGTTCTTGTCCTCGTAGGGTTGATCGACCAGCGTTTCGGTTTCGGCGTGCTTGCGGATGGCGGCGTCGATCTGCTCGCGCGTCATCCCCTCCTTGATGTCGGGGTTGTTGGCGATGCTCCTGAGCGTGACGTGCGGCACGCGCTTGTAGACGAAGCCGCGCTGGATGTCGTTGGTGCATACCGGTGCGCTGGGGGCGGGGGGCATGCCAGTGAGTTCGCCTTCCTTGCGGCGGCCTTCGGGGGAGTCGGCAAGTAGGTAGTACTGAAACTTCGATGACATAAGCCGAGTCCGCGCAAGCGATAAGGCGACGCGCGAGGTGTCGATGGTGATCCAGCGCCGCCCCCACTGCTCCGCGACGTAGGCTGTCGTTCCGCTGCCGCACGTCGGATCAAGTACGAGGTCGCCGGGGTCCGTCGTCATGAGGAGACAGCGTTCAATGACTTTCGTGTTTGTTTGAACAACGTAGACTTTGTCCATGCCGCTGCCGGATTGAGTGTCGCTCCAAGTGCTGTTAAGCGGGACAGCGGGAAAATCATCGAGGTAACGCACGTAATTCAGTGATGCCCCCTGCAATGCCAGCCTATTTGCATGGCTGAGGCGAGTCATGCCTGCACGCGTTGTTGACCATCCTCTATTGCCTTCGGGAAAATAGTCTTTTCCTTCAAACCGCACCGGGAAATGCATCGCGGAGCCAGGCCCTGATGGCCGACCTTGTCGTTGACTTTGAACGATCTGCAATCGAAACGGCCTCGATTGATCGGGTAGTCGACCTATTTCATTGGCCAACAACCGGCGCCGAGTTCCGTCATGAAGCTCCACCGACGTGTATTACGCCGGCTTGAAATCTGCTCTATAATGCTACTGTAGGCCACATCGCCCGACAACTCCTTCGCCCTATTGGAGGCGAGTCATGCCGATCTCATTGCCCGACGCCCGCCAGCTCTC
>JAYSSW010000822.1:0-3168 GCA_043720335.1 Planctomycetia bacterium | reverse complement strand
CTTCGCTGATCTCGTCGAGGCTGATCTTGCCCGCAAGGGTCGCCTGGGTGGTCCCCGTCTTGCCGTTGAGGAACGCTTGAAGCTCCTTCGCCGACGCGATGACGTTGTTGCGTCCGGGCGTCGGGTTGACCACCGGCTTCAAGTTGGGGAGTGCTTCAGGCGGCGTCGCGCCGCTGCCTTTGTCGTTGCTGGCGAGCGGCTGCTTCTGGATCGGGGCGACCTGGCCCCCCTGCGGCGCCAACGACAGCCCGACGATAACGACCGCCAGCAGCAGCATCGCCAGCACGACCATCCGCAGCGGACGGCTGCGCGGGTGCTCCGGCATCGGCGCGTCGAGGAACAGCACGCCTTCCGGCAGGTCGTCGGTCGCGCCCACCTTCTTCGCCACCTGCATCAGATGCTGCACCAGCATCTCCGGCCTCTGGTAGCGGTCGCGCGGGTTCTTCGCCATCATGCGCGACAGCAGGTGGGCCACCTCGTCGGGGATCTGCGGGTTGAACTGGCGCGGGTCGATCGGGGCGACCTGCTGGTGGTGGTGCAGCTTCTTCGCGGGGGTGCCGTCGGGGACGGGGGGCTGCCCGGTCAGCATGTGGTAGAGGGTGCAGCCGAGCGAGTAGATGTCGCTGCGGGTGTCGGCGTCGCGCGGCTCCATCGCCTGCTCGGGCGAGATGTAGTCGAACGTGCCGAGCGTCACGCCGGACTGCGTCAGGTCGCGGTCTCCCCTGCGCTCCATGCTGCGCGCCAGGCCCATGTCGACCAGCTTGGCCCGGCCGTTCGGCAGGATGATGATGTTCGACGGCTTCACGTCGCGGTGCACCACGCCACGCGACGAGGCGTGCACCAGCCCGGCGGCGACCTGCACCACGTAGCGGATCGACTCCGGCACGGGCAGCCGGCCGCGCTTCTCGAGGATCATCCGCAGGTTCTGCCCCTCGACGAACTCGAAAGCGATGAAGTGCAGTCCCTGGTCCTCGCCGCAGAAGAAGACGCGGGCGATGTTCTCGTGGTCGAGCTTCGCCGCCGCCCGCGCCTCCTGGTGGAAACGCAGGATGTTCTCGGCGTCGTGGGCGGTGTCGGGGGGGAGGATCTTGAGGGCGACGAAGCGGTCGAGCTGCGTGTCGCGCGCCCGGATCACCGCCGCCATGCCGCCGACGCCGATCGGCTCGATCAGCTCGAAGTGGGCCAGCTTCCGCCCGCGCAAGCTGTTGACCATCGACTCCGACACGCTCGGCATGCCGGGGCGGTGCAGCTCCGTCACCTTGTCCTTGTTCGCCGGGACGGGGAGCTTCGACGACGGGGCAGGCTCGGCGGTCGGGGCGTTCTTCGAGATGATCGTCGGCGTCTCGTCGCTGGGGACCGGATCCTCGGCGAACCGCAGCGCATCGTCGGGCAGGTCCCGATGCGGGGAATCCAATTTCCCCTTGATGCTGCTGGCCATGAAGTCCCCAGATCCACGATTGGGCGAGGCGGTCGAGAATCGACCGAGGTTGCACCGGGCGGAGAAGTCCTCCTGATGCAGACGATCCATCCCTGGTTCCTGAACGGTCGGGGATCCGATCCCCATGGCAGCCGGCCCCCGTGAGGTGAGGGTGGGGGCGTTTGGCTGCCATCCAACAAAAAGCAAACCTTCCCCGTTTAGCGCCCGCGTGTCACGGCGGGATCAAAATCCCACGACCGACGACGAGGGATGTTGCGACACGCCCCTTTCGCTCGGGCGCTGAACGAGGAAGCGACAACCCTGCACCAGATCGGAAACGGTCTCGTTTCTCATCAGTCAGTATAATCTCTTCTCGCCGCCGATGTCAATTCGATCATTGGAATTTGGGCGGAATGGGAGGCCTTTATGCTGGACAAGATCGCGGGCTTGGACCACGGGACGGGCGCCCATTTCCACTTCATGATCCGCCAGCATCCCGAACTGCGTTCCGTGCTGCAAGTCTTTAACCTGATGGGTGGTTACGTCGCGGCAGTCGCTCTTGTCACTCTCGCGGTCGTGGTGTGGCTGGCGCGCGGCCAAGCCCGCTCGGCCCTCATCACCTTGGTTGGATTCCTCGGCTCATTCGGCCTGATCGAAGCGATCCGCGCAACGGTCAAACGTGAACGCCCCGACGACGCCGCCGACTCCCTCGTCCTCGACCCGCTGGCGAAACTGCTCGGCATCGACCAGCAGCTGGGCAGCTTCCCCGCCCCCAGTGTCTTCCTGTTCACGCTGGCGATGCTGCTGCTCGTCTTCGCGATGACGCCGCCGTCGGCGAGTCGGCGCACGAAGATCCTGCTGGCGATCCCGGCCGTGCTGCTGATCCTCGGCGTGACGATGAGCCAGCTGATGCTGTCGATGCACTTCCTCACCGACGTGGTGCCCGCTTTGGCAGCCAGCATCAGCATCGCGTATGTGCTGAAGTCGTTCGTGGCGCCATCTGCGGAATAGGATTCGACGTTTCAGCTCTTCTGGAAAGCCCGTGCGTGGGCAGCGCGTGCGACTTCCCCTTCGATGTATCGCTCGCCACACTTCGGGCAAACCCAGCCTTCAACCAACTGCGCGCGGGTGGCAGCCGGGGCATGCACGAACTCCAGCGTCGTCGGCCCTCGCTTCGGTGCTGTGCCGCAGCGGGGGCAACTCTTCACGGGCAAATCTTCTGACCGTTCACTGACCGACCTCGACGCGCTCATCACACCTCCTCGCGCGAAGACAAGAATCGATTTGGCGGCGGACACAAAAATATGCGTTCCGTTGAAGTTGATTCACGTCAGGATCGTCAGGTCATGACGATTTGTCGGCCGGAACGGCTCCAAAAATCTCGTCCACAAGTTGATAAACCTCGCTGCAAGGATTTTGGACTTCGGGCAAATCCCCTCGATCAATGCCTGGCTTGCGAAGTTTCCTAGCTCTCGGTCTTGCGTCATGCACTTTTAGCACCGTGGAATCAAAATTGCATTTGCCTTTTTCGTATTCCTTCAAATGATGTTTTTTCAGCTTGCTAACTAATCGGTCACAGTCAAGCGTCGCTTTGTCATTCTCCTCGTAATGCAGCAGAATCCAATACTCAAAGCATTTGTTGGACACCGCCATCATGACGCCCGCCGATTCAGCAGCTTCCCGAGCAACAGCGACCTTTGCCCCATAGTCTCCATCGATGATGCACCAGACTTGCTCGAAAGGCTCGGTTG
>JAYSSW010000821.1:0-3169 GCA_043720335.1 Planctomycetia bacterium | reverse complement strand
GTCGAACTCGTCGATCCCAGCGGCAAGGCCATCGAATCGCTGAACGCCGTCACCGGCGCCGGCGGCATCGTCGCCGGCGAGTTCGCCGTCGCCCAGGCCTGGCCCGAAGGCAACTACACCCTCCGCGTGCAGGCCGGCAGCGACGCGAAAAACGTCGTCCAGGGGCACGCCCAGCGCCTTGCCTTCGTCCGCGACACCACCCCCGACATCGAGTTCGACCGCGACGAGTACCGCGGCGGCGACGGCGTCGTCGTCACCATGCGCAGCTTGATGAGCCTCGTGGACGGCAAGAAGGGGGACGACGCCAAGTCGTCCGTCCCCGACCGCGTCCTCGTCAACGGCCAATCGGTCCCGACGCAGAAGCTCGACGTGCTCGCCACGGCCGGCCTCGGCGGCGGGTCGCCATTCCCCGGCGGCGGCTTCGGCGGCGGCGGCTTCACCGGCGGCTTCGGCGGCGGCGCGGGCGCCCCCGGCGGCAAGGGGGGCGGCAACCTCGGCGGCGGTCCCGTCTACGCCGCCTCCGGCAGCAAGGACGCCCTCCGCGAGAACCAGTCCCTTCAGGCCTTCCGCTTCAAGCTCCCCGCCAGCCTCCCCAGCAACAAGGCCCGCATCGAGATCCCGCGCGGCGATGGCAAGGCCAGCATCGTCCGCGACGTGCCCCTCGTTCCCGCCAAGCTCACCGTCGACTTCTTCCCCGAAGGCGGCGACCTCGTCGCCGGCGTCCCCAACCGCGTCTACTTCCGCGTCCGCGCCCTCGACGGCTCGCTCGCCTCGCCCGAAGGCCACGTCATCGTCCTGTCGAAAGACAGCGTGATCTACGACTCCGAGCGCCAGCAGAGTTTGGGCAGCTTCGACTTCACGCCGAGCGCCGACGACACCTACACGGTCCGGCTGACCTCGCCGCTCGGCGTCGCCGAGATCGCCCAGCCGTTCGGGAAGTCGCCGCTGCTGCGCGAAGGGATCACGATGCGGGTGGCCAACAGCGTGGCCCGCGAGGGGGAGCCGATCCACGTCGTGTTCCACCAGCAGGGCGCCAGCCGTCGGCTGTTCGTCACCGCCCACTGCCGAGGCCAACTCGTCGCCCAGCACTGGATCGACCTGCAGAAGTCCGAACAGGCGCTCGCCGTCACGCCGACGCTCAGCGCTCGCGGCGTGCTGCGGATCACCGCCCATGAAGCGGTCGAGGGCAAGCTGATCCCGGTCGCGGAACGGCTCGTCTTCCGCTCCGCCGAGCCGCTGACGCTGTCGATCACGGGCGACAAGGCGGGGCTGTCGGCGAAGACCGGCACCGCGCTCGTCTGGTCGGTCGAATGCCGCGACGCCCTCCAGCAGCCCGCCGACGCCTGGGTGCAGGCGGCCGTCGTCGCCGAGCGGTTCCGCGGCCGCGAGCACAGTTTGGCCGCCCACTTCCAGTTGTTCGGCGAGGTGCGCGGGCTGGAGGATCTCGACAACGCCGTGCTGCTCGTCAACGACACGCCGGAAGCCTGGCACGTCCTCGACCGCTTCCTCGGCACCTACGGCTGGCGCCGTTTCGCCCGCGAGGAAGTGACGCTGCTCGCCCAGCTGCCACAGCAGAAGGCGCCCAGCGACGCCGCCAGCGCCGAAGGAACGCAAGGAGCGTTCGGCGGCGGGCGCGGCGCGGCGTCAACCGCTCCTGCGCCGCTGCTGTTCAGCCGCGAGAACGAACCGCTCGCCAAGCAGCGCGAGCACTACGAGGCTCAGGTCGAGAAGTTGCTCGCCCCGGTCCGCGTGCAGTCGGCCCAGAAGCACAGCGAGCTGTCCCAGGAGAAGGCGTCGGCCCTGCAGACGATCAGCGGCCTGGTCCGCGCCGTCGAAGACCAGCGCCAGAGGCCGCGCGAGTGGCTGCAGATCGGCTTCGGCCTGCTGTTCGTCGTGCTTCTCGTCGTCAGCGTCGTCATGATGGGGGTCGCCGTCTACCGGCTCGCTCGCAACCGGCAGGCGACCGGCGCGTTCGGCGGGGCGTTCGCCGGCATGCTGGCGAGCCTGCTGATCGTGCTGCTGTCGTCGTCGCTGGGCGAGATCGATCATCGTCGCACCGTCGGCGCCGACAGCCCGCAAGCCGCGTGGTCCAGCGACCTCGACAGCTTCCTGCGCCAGATCGGCAACCTGCCCCCGTTGAGCCGCCCGGCGGCCGTTCCGGCGCAGACCGGCTACTTCGCGCTGGCGGTGCAGCCGAAGGAGGACACCGCCCGCCGCGACCAGGAAACGCGGATGACGGAGGACAGCGCCGATATGAAGGCGAAGGGGAAGAACGACCCGCAGCTGGGGAGCGCCGTCAACTCCGTGCAGCTCGCCCGCGCCCAGCCGACCGCCACCGCCATGTCGCTTCTGATGGAGCGGGACCGCCAGCGCAGCAAGAACGAGGCGGAGGAGCAGGCAAAGATGCATGGCGCCTCGCCGGGCGGGATCGAGAAGGCCAGCGGCGGCGGGCCCGTCTCGCCGGTGCAGCCGACCGCCCCGCTATCGGGGCAGAAGTTCGACCCGAAGATTCCCGCGCCCAGCCCCCCCGGCGCCGTCACTCCCGTCCCGCCGCCGACCTCGCTTCTGGCCGAGGCGAAGAAGAACGAATCGGCGACGAAGCAGAGCGACGACAAGAACGGCGAGAAGCTTGACACTCGCCGCGAGTACGCTTACCGGCACGCTCCCGGCATCGACAGCGACACGCTCCTCTGGCAGCCGTCGCTGGCGACCGTCGATGGAGCGGGGCTGCTCCGCTTCGACGCCGCCTCGCCGGGCAGCTACCGCGTGCTGCTGTGGGCACACACCCCCGACGGCCGCTTCGGCTTCTACGTCAACCGCCTCGAAGTCGGCCGCTAGGCCGCGTGGCGAACCATGCTGCGTGAGGGGCCGGGTTATGCGCCCCACACACGGCAGGCGATTTGGAAGACCTACGTTCGAGCCGAGGGAAAGGGTCGGGAGACCGCTGCCGTCGCCCGACTGATGGTCTCCTTGAACTCCCAGGGATCTCAGGAAACCTGCCGTCAGCTTGAACAACCGCCCTTCGCTTCTTGGTGCCAATTTCCTTCGCCTCCATGAATACGCCACTAATGGAGCCGCGCAAAAATAACTTGCCGGAATCCTCTTGAGTTGCAGCTGCGATGCTGACATGGTGTAGGGATGCCGGATGCAACCGTCGTCACATGGATTC
>JAYSSW010000820.1:0-3170 GCA_043720335.1 Planctomycetia bacterium | reverse complement strand
TCGCCTCCAATAGGGCGAAGGAGTTGTCGGGCGATGTGGACCATAATAGCATTATAGAGCAGATTTCAAGCCGGCGTAATATGACTCGATTCCAGCCGACTGTTGCCGCGGCGTATCCGAGTTCCATCATAACATTCGGATTCGGGATCCGTTTTCGTGCCTTTCCTTTTTGATCGAGTATTTCTGAACAAAAAGTTACATCAGCTAAAAACAACGCCGCATGACTGATCTTGCGATAAATAGTTTCCGTGATTGAAGGTGTCCCAGATTCATTTTCAGTGTCATGGTCCATTCGAGGCGATTCTTCAATTCGCATCTCCGATCCAATACGCGCTGCCGCCGCGTACGCCGCACGACAAACAATGTCTCGCGTAGATGCTCGTGGACGATCGCTTTGCCAAGCATAAAAAATCGTCGGAAAATTCACGTGGCCCCTCGTGAGAAGAATGTGTGAGGAAAGTTTTTACCATGGCACGACATGGCCTTATTTACAGCACCGAAATTCGAAGCTCGACCAAAATTGCTCTGCATGGATGTCGTTTTTGACGTGGTCCACGGCGGATTTTCGTGTCAGCTCCGCCTGAATGTGTCAAAGTTAATGGAATGCTAACGAAACGGTCGCATTTGTCAACATTTTTATCCATTTTGCAAGTGCAGCCGCATGAAAAAAGCCCGCCTCTCGTCGTCGAGAAGCGGGCTTCGCGTTTTGTTGGCGTCCAGCCCTACGCGGCGGCGCGGCGGGAGAGCTTGCCGGTCGCTTCGTAGTGGCGGGCGATGCTGGCGACGACGCGCTCGCGCTGGCTGTTGGCCAGTTCGGGGTACATCGGCAGGGCCAGCGTGCACAGGGCGGCCTTCTCGCTCTCGGGGAAGTCGCCCGGCTTGTGGCCCAGGTACGCGAAGCACTCCTGCAGGTGCATCGGCTGCGGGTAGTAGACCTCGGTCGTCACCTTGTCGCGCTTCAGGTGCTCGCGCACCCCTTCGCGGTCGTAGAAGCGGCAGACGAACTGGTTGAAGATGTGCCTCGACTGCACCGCCTTGGGCGTCTGCACCAGGCTGCCTTGCAGGCCGTGCCGGACCAGCGACGCGGTGTAGTAGGCGGCGCCCTGCTGGCGGGCGGTGTGCCAAGCGTCGAGGTGCTTGAGCTTCACGCGGAGGACGGCGGCGTGGATGGTGTCGAGGCGGAAGTTGCCGCCGATGATCTTGTGGAAGTACTTGGGGTGCGAGCCGTGTCCGCGGAGGAGGCGGATCTTGTCGCCGAGGGCCTTGTCCTGGGTGACGCAGGCGCCGCCGTCGCCGAAGCAGCCGAGGTTCTTGGAGGGGAAGAAGGAGTAGCAGCCGACGGCGCCGATGGAGCCGGCGCGGCGGCCCTTGTACTCGGAGCCGATGGCCTGGGCGGCGTCCTCGATGACGGCCAGGCCGTGCTTCTGGGCGATGGCCATGATCGGGTCCATGTCGGCGCACTGGCCGTACAGGTGGACCGGGATGATCGCCTTGGTGCGCGGCGTGATCTTCGCCTCGATCTGGGCGGGGTCAAGGTTGTAGCTGACCGGGTCGATGTCGACGAAGACCGGCTTGGCGCCCAGTCGTGCGATCGCTCCGACGGTGGCGAAGAAGGTGTACGGCGTGGTGATGACCTCGTCGCCGTGGCCCACGTCGAGCGCCATCAGGGCGACGATGAGGGCGTCGGAGCCGGACGAGACGGCGATGCCGTGCCCGGCCTGGCAGTAGGCGGCGACCTCCTGCTCCAACAGCTCGACGTCGGGGCCGTTGATGAACTGCGTCGACTCGATCACGCGCATCACGGCGGCGTCGAGTTCCGGCTTCAGCGTCAGGTACTGGGCCTTCAGGTCCAGCATTGGAATCGGCGTGTTGTCCATGGCTTGTCCCGTCCCGCGTTTCCCCTCCGCGGAACGCCTCCTCCCCTTTGAGTGGGGGCAGCGGCCGGCCTTCGCCCGCGCTGCTGCCCGATGTCCGTGCCTCCCAGCCGTCGGAGCGGGGGTTCCGTCCTGCTCCGCGACTACGCTTCTCTGCTTCGTTCGTTCCTCACTAACCCTGAGCGCAAGCGAGGGGATCACTTGGCCGCGTGCTTCGACGCGATCCCCTCGCTTGCGCTCAGGGTTAGTTGTGGACAGTGATTCACGCCGCGTGGCGCACCGGCTCGCGGAAGGCGGGGATCGCGATCGGCGCTCCCCCCTGGTCGAGCGAGCGCTGGCCGTGCTCCAGCACCGACACCACCTGCATGCCGGCGACGCCGTCGGAGACGGGCGTCCGCTGCGTGCGGATGCAGTCGACGAAGTGCTGCGCCTCCAACACGAGCGGCTCGGCGGGATCGACCGTCGGGCTGGCCGGTTCGCCCTGCCGCAGCGTGATCTGCGCGCCTTGCTTGGCGAAGCCCTTGTCGAGCACGACGAGCTTGCGGTCGGCGGTGTCGTCGAAGACGACCATCTTCTTCGAGCCGACCACGACGAGCTTGCGGCTCTTCTGCGGGTCGAGCCAGCTCACGTGGACGTGGGCCAGCCTTCCACCGGGATATTCGAGCGTGGCGAAGACGACATCGGCGACGTCATGGCTGACGACGTTCTGGCCCCGGCACTGGACCGAGATGGGCGCTTCGCCGAAGAGTCGGTTGGCGACCGAGACGTCGTGCGGGGCGAGCGACCACCAGGCGTTCTCGTCGGTGCGGACGGTGCCGAGGTTGAGTCGTTGCGAGTAGAGGTAGTAGACGTCGCCGAGTTCGCCGGAGTCGATCATGCCGCGGATGTGGCGGATGATCGGGTGGTACTCGAGCAGGTGCCCGACCATGAGGACGCGGCCGCGCCGCTGGGCGAGATCGCAGAGCGTGGCGGAGTCGGCGGTGGTCAGCGTCATGGGCTTCTCGACCATGACGTGCTTGCCGGCGTTGAGCGCTTGCTGCGCGACGTCGAAGTGCGTGGGGGCGATGGTCGCGATCACGATGCCGTCGAGGGTGGGGTCGTCGAGGAGGTCGGTCAGGCGGGTCGTGGTCTTGACGGCGGGGAACTGCTGCTTCACCCGGTCGAGCGACACGGGGCTGACATCGCAGCACCAGCGCAGCTCGACGCCCGGCAGCGAAGCCAGCGTCCGTATCCAGTTGCTTCCCCACCGTCCGGCCCCGATCATGCCGATGGCGGTCATAGAGTCCTTTCCTTCCG
>JAYSSW010000819.1:0-6679 GCA_043720335.1 Planctomycetia bacterium | reverse complement strand
GTCACGTCGTAGGCGCGCATGATCTCGCACAGCTCGTCGAAGTGCGTGTACCACGGGTTCTGCTTGTGGTGCGCCAGCATCCACGCCCCCATCAGCGCCCCGCCCCGGCTGACGATGCCGGTGATGCGGTTGGCCGTCATCGGCAGGTACGCCTGCAGCACGCCCGCGTGGATCGTCATGTAGTCGACCCCCTGCTTCGCCTGGTGCTCGACCATGTCGAGCATCATCTTCGGGGTGATGTCGGCCACTTCCTTGACGTTCTGGATCACCTGGTAGATGGGGACCGTGCCGATGGGGACCGGCGAGGCGTCGAGGAGAGCCTGGCGGATGCCGTCGATGTCGCCGCCGGTGGAGAGGTCCATGACGGTGTCGGCGCCGAGGTGGACCGCGGTGTGCAGCTTCTCCAGCTCGTCGTCGACGGCGCCGGTTACGGCAGAGTTGCCGATGTTGGCGTTGATCTTGCAGAGGGAAGCGACGCCGATGGCCATCGGCTCCAGCCGCTTCGCGAGATGGTTGACGTTGGCCGGGATGACCATGCGGCCGCGCGCGACCTCGTCGCGGATCAGCTCCGGGTCGAGGTCCTCGCGCTTGGCGACATGGTGCATCTCGTCGGTGATGAGGCCCTTGCGGGCCGATTCGATCTGGGTCATGGCGGAATGCTCCGTGGGGTTGTCGAAGGGGAGGACCCCCAGGAATCGCGTTGCTCATCCTGGGGCTTGGGCATGAATGCTACGTTCTGGGATCTTTGAGCCAGGGGTAGACGAGGTTCAAGAGCGGGTTCCAGAAGCCGAGCAGCAAGTTGGCGCCGTAGAGGACGAAGAGCGGCAGCGCGACGTAGATGGTGAGCAAACCGAGCGCGTCGAAGAAGTCTTCGATGGCGAAGAAAACCATGAAGATCCAGACGGCGAGGCCGAGCAGGCAGAAGTAGAGGACGAGGTGGATCGGGCCGGCGGGCATCTCGGTTCCGGTGACGACGAGATGGTCGAGGACGACGAAGACGAGGCTGGCGAGGCCGAAGACGAAGGTCGCCAGGGCGCTGCGGATCCACCACTCGCGGCTTTCGTCCTCGTCCTCCACGGCGCCGGGGCCGGGGTTGCCCTGCCAGATGAAGAGGGCGAGCCGCGCCAAAGCGACGTTGACGGGCCAAAGGGCCGCCAGCGTGACGGTCCAGGCGAACGCCCCCCACACGAACAGGTACAGAGCCATGGCGTCGGCCGCCTTCCGAAGATGCCGCGAATGGTGGATCGTCGAAATGGGAAATGCTGCGGGCGAAATGGGAGGATGGGGGCTGCCTGACACGGCGGCCCGACGTTCTCGCTTTCCCACGCCGGCATGACCCGGATCAGGTCCCAGGGTCTGATCTCAGCCGTGTGGCGGAAAGCCGCAAGGCACCCCTAGCGAATGCAGCTGTTCTATGCGGCGCGGGCACGGCGGGTAGGGCAAGCGAAAGGCGAGATCCACGGGCAACGGCGAGCGGCGCGGCGTAAGCTCGCCGTGCGGAGCTTCGCGGACCACGCCCATTTTCCTCGCGAAATCCGTCCATGCCTGATCGCTGACGAACGGCTCACTGCGAAACGAATCGTTTGAGGAACGGCAATCGATCGACCAGGCCCAGCGGTTCGACTTCGCTATGGTGTATGTCGAACTCGCTTATGCGCACTCGGCCTTCGGAATACCAAACCTCAATGATTCCAGCCTCGCCTCGCCATTCGGCAGCGTCAAGCGACTCACGCAATGCACGTTTGAATCCGCCGATAGTGTATAAATCGCGAAGATCGATCCTGCCCCTTTTGAGTTTGACCTCCCAGCGCGGCGGGCCAAGAATGGCTTCGACTTCATGCACGGTCATGCCTTCCCTGATCCTGCGGAAATTTTCTGCGAAAATCAGAGAAGCCCGAGTCCAGCACCAAAGCGACAACCCCACGACGATCGTCGCGAAGAGGATGATTGCGAACCGCGCTTTCCTGATCATGTTGGCCCTCTTCAACGATCAAACGCCCCGCCTTGAACAGATGTGGCAACGATTCGGAGGCGTGACAGATTATCCACGAATTTTGTCCCGCTCGCAAGGGCGCCGCCCGCGCCTCCCCTTGCCAACCGCTGCCGCGTCGTTTACTGTCCAAGGTGTGACGGACCTCCTCGCACGGGCCACGCATCATGCGACACCTGCTCCCCTGCCTCTTACTTTTCCTCATCGCCCAACCGCTGCTGGCCCAGCCGCGCAAGGAAGCCCTCGTCGACCGCGTCAAGACCGGCATCACGCGCGGCATCGAATATCTGCGCTCGCAGCAACGCGCCAACGGCAGCTGGGAAGTCGCCGACGCGCCGCTCAACTACGAAGGCGGCACCACCTCGCTCGTCATCCTTTCCCTGCTCAACGCCGGCGTGCCCAAGAACGACGCGATCATCACCAACGCGCTCAACTACCTCCGCAAAGTCGATTCGACGAAGACCTACGTCCGCGCTCTACAAACGCTCGCCCTCGTCGAAGCCGGCTTCCCCCAGGACCGCGAGTTACTCCAGAAAAACGTGCAGTGGCTCATCGACGCCCAGGTCCTGCGCGGCGGCAAGGTTGTCGGCTGGACTTATGAACAACGACCCAAGACCGGCTTCACCGACGCCTCCAACTCTCAATATGCGCTGCTCGGACTGTGGGCCGGCAAGCAGGCGGGCATCGACGTCAAACGCGAAGTCTGGGAAGGCATCCGCGACTACTACCTCCGCACCCAGAGCGACGACGGCTCGTTCATCTACTCGAAGGAGGACGGCTTCATCGGCCACGACCGCCCCTCCATGACCATGACCACCGCCGGCCTGTGCGGGCTGCTCATCGCCGGCATGGAACTGAACGACAGCCGCGAAACCCTGCAGGCCGACGGCACCGCCACCAACTGCGGCGTCTACGCCGAGAACCTCCCCACCGCCAACGCCCTGCGCTGGATCGGCAAGCACTACGCCCCCTCGCTCGACCAGCGCACCTTCTACCACCTCTACGGCATCGAACGCGCCGGGCGGCTCTCCGGCCTGCGCTTCTTCGGCGAGCACGACTGGTACCGCGAAGGCTGCGACTTCCTCGTCGGCGCCCAGAGCAAGGCCGACGGCTCGTGGCGCATCGAAGGCGTCTGGGACCGCTGGCCCGTCATCAGCACCAGCTTCGCGCTGCTCTTCCTGTCGAAAGGCCGCACGCCGGTCCTCATCAGCAAGCTGGTGCACGGCGCTTGGCCGCGCCGACCCGACGACAACGACTGGAACAACGACCGCCACGACCTGCGCAACCTCGTCAACTTCATCAACCAGGGGGACCTCTTCAAGAAGGCCCCGATGGCCTGGCAGACGTTCGACGTGCGCTGGGCCGTCAACGCGCACAGCAAGGAAGGCGCGGCCCTGACCGACGACCAGCAAGCCACGATCACGTCGGAGCTGCTGCAGTCGCCGATCGCGTACATCACCGGGCACACGTCGCCGCAGTTCCGCTTCCAGGAAGTCGAGAAGGGGCTGCTGAAGCGCTTCGTCGAGAACGGCGGCCTCATCATGGCCGAGGCGTGCTGCGGCAGCCCCGCGTTCGACAAGGGCTTCAAGCTGCTCGTCGAGGATCTTTGGCCCGGCTACGAGCTGAAGTACCTGGAAAGCACGCACCCCGTCTGGACCAGCCACTACCCGCTCAAGCCGGGCGACCCGCACAAGCTCATGGGCCTGTCGCTGTCGTGCGGTAAGTCGGCGATCCTCTACTGCCCGCAGGATCTGTCGTGCTCGTGGGAATCCAACAAGTCAAGCGACGGCAAGACGCAGGCGGCGTTCCGGCTGGGGGCCAACATCGTCGCCTACGCGACCGGCCTCGAACCGCCGCGCCCGCGATTGACGCCGGTCGAAGTCGCTAGCACCGCGTTGCCGTCAACAACGAGAAGGCGCGGCTTCTTCCAGGTCGGGCAGATCCACCACGGAACCGAATGGCAGCCCGCCCCGCGCGCCATGAGCAACCTGATGGAATACGTCAACAAACAAGTCGGCCTCGACGTGCAGTACCGCACCGAGAAGATCAACCTCGGCGACCCCGACGCGGTCCATTCCAAGTTCCTGTACATGCACGGCCGAAACGAGTTCCGCATCGGCGCCGAGCAGACGGAGAAGCTGCGCTTCAACCTGGAGAACGGCGGGCTGCTGCTGGCCGACGCCTGCTGCGGCAAGGAGGCGTTCGACCAGTCGTTCCGACGTTTCGCCACGGAGCTGTTCCCGAAGGAGAAGCTCCAGCAGGTTCCGCTCAACGACATCCTCTTCAGCGCCGAACTCAACCGCGAAGCGCTGACGTTGTCGAACCTGAAAGCCCGCCGAGCGGTGAACGGCCCGATGCAGTCGCTCGACCCGTGGCTGGAGGGGATCAAGATCAACAACCGCTGGGTGGTGCTCTACAGCAAGTACGACCTCGGCTGCGCGCTCGAACGCCACCAGGCGTCGGACTGCGTCGGCTACTCGACGGAGAGCGCCCAGCGCCTCGCCGGCGCCGCCGTGCTGTACCAGCTTCGGCCTTGAGTGGCAGCATCCACAGGGCACGAGGGAAGCATACAATGAACGAAGCCCGCAATCGCTTTCCCTCGCCGAGACTCCGCGCATGGCACGCACGTTCACCGCCCTGGCCTGGCTGCTGTCCCTCCTGATCGTCGCTTGCATCGGCGTCGGCTTCTGGTCGTTCTCGCTGCCGCGCGACTCCGAGCTGCGCAACGACGTGTACCTCGCCCACTTCCTCCTCGGCCTGACCACCTCGATCGGCATCCTCTTCGTCCACTGCCTCATCTTCATCTACTTCCTCGGCACAGGCCGCTGGGTGAAGGAGGTGACGATCGCCTACAAGCTCGACGACGAGCCGAACCACAAGCTGACGCGCGAGCTGAAGCGGCGCACCTTCCCGCCCGCTTTGTTCTCGATGCTGATCGGCATCGCGGCGGCGGCGGCGGGCGCCGGCGTGCAGCTGCAGGCCTGGCCCTGGCATGTCCATCTCGCGTCGGCGGTCCTGACGCTGGCCATCAACGTGTGGGCCTTCCGCATCGAGATCCGCGACGTGGCCCGCAACGCCGAGGTCATCGAGGCGGTGATGGCCGACGTGAACCGCGTCCGCGCCGCCCAGGGGCTGAACAGCAACGAGGAAGCGCTGCTCGAGGAGGACGAGGTGCTCGCCAGCCCTCCGCCGCGCGCGCAGGGATGATTCGCGCGCAAGCGGAGCGCGAATTCGCGCTGTGATGGAGTCAAGCCCGCTGCCGCTAGGCGGCGGGGTCAACGCATGCGCCCACCCCGCCGCCTGACGGCAGCGGGCTTGAAAATGTCATCGATGATGTCACACAAGGAACCGCCATGCACACGCTGCTTTGCCTGGGCGCCCTGGTGCTGGCCGTCAGCGGCGGGCCGAGCCTGTCGGAGCGGCCCCGGCATCCGCTGGCGCCGAGCCTGCCGCAGCTCACCGAGGCTGAGGAGGCGAAGCTCGAAGCCGTCGTCAACCGCTTCATCGATCACGACGTCGGCAAGCTCAGCGGCGCCGAGGGCAAGAAGGCCGTCGACGACTTCAGCCGGCTCGGCCCCGAAGCGATCTTCGTCCTCATCGACGGCTTCAACCGCGCCGCCAACATGCAGGCCAGCTGCCCCGCCGTCGTGTTGTCGAAGAAGATCGCCAGCATCCTCGTCGCCAGCGAGGACTACCAACTCCTCACGTTCGCCAAGGAGTCGATCGGCGTTGGCGTGAAGGCGGCGAGGCACCAGGGGACGCTGAAGGATCTGCAGTTCGCCGTCACGCTGCGCCGCACCACCGTGCAGCGAACCGTGGGGACCGGCGGCGGCAGGCCGGCGACCATGCCGCTCGGCGACCTGGCGAAAGCCGCGTCGAAGGAGACCGGCGCCAAGCTGCAGGCGATCCTCACCGAAGCCGAGAAACGCCAGGGGTCGCAGGCGGTCGGCATCCTCGTCATGGGGCTGGCGAACTCCGACGCGCAAATCGTGAAGCTCAGCCAGGGGCTGCTGTCGAAGCATGTCCAACGGCAGTCGGCCGACCGGCTCAAGGAACTGCTCAAGCACGAAGAAACCGAGGTGCGCATCGAAGCGACCCGCGCCATCGGCGGCAATAGGAAGACGAAGCTGGTGCCGGAGCTGATCGCCGCGATCCAGGACGCCGAGCCTCGCGTGCAGCAGGCGGCGCGGCAGGCGCTGGCGCGGATCAGCGGCCGCGACTTCGGCCCCGACGCCGACGTCAGCTTCGGCGACCGCGAAGCCGCCGCCGAGAAGTGGCGCGACTGGTGGAAGTCGCAGAAGTAGGCCGTGTTCATCCCCCCGCGTCCGGCAGGCGCGGGCCGGGCGGCGTGCTTTTCAGGATGCGCGTCAACGCCTCGACCGCGGCGCGGCGGACTCCTTCGTTGTCGTCGCTCTGCAGTGATTGCAGCGGCTCGACGGCGTCGCGCGCGTCCTGCCCCATCGATCCCAGCGCTGCGGCGGCGTAGCGGCGGAGGCGGGCGTCGGGGTGCTTCAGCGTGTCGATCAGCAGCGGCGCGCCGGCTTCGCCCATCTCCGCCAGCACGACGAGGACGCTTTCGTTGGGGGGATCGCGGTCGAAGAGGGCGGCGCGCATCGCGCCGAGGGCGGGCGCTGCGTCCTTGCCAAGTTGCGCCAGCCAGTGGCTCGCCAGGTAGGCGAGGTTGTCGTC
>JAYSSW010000818.1:0-6683 GCA_043720335.1 Planctomycetia bacterium | reverse complement strand
CTACCCCTCGCTGCGCCGATGGCTCGACCTGCGCGGCAGCTCCCCGTTCATCCTGGCGATCACCGGCACCGACCTCTACCGCGACCTGCCCGGCGGCGGAGTCCCTGGCATGATCGCCCAGCGAACCATCGCCTGGGCGCGCCGGATCGTCGTGCTGCATCCGCTGGCGACGCAGGCGCTGCCAGCGAAAGACCAGGCGAAGGCGGTCGTCATCCGCCAATCGGTCGAGCCGGTCGAGCGCCGACCGAAGCGCAGCGAGAAGACTTTCGACGTGTGCGTGCTGGGGCACCTGCGTGGCGTGAAGGATCCGCTGCGAACGGCGTACGCGCTGAGGCGCCTGCGCGGCCTGCCCCCGCTGCGTGTCGTGCAGGCGGGCGAGGCGACCAGCGAAGCCTGGGCGAAACGCGCCCGCGCCGCGATGGCCGAGGACGCACGCTACCGCTGGGTCGGCCCGTTGTCGCGCGGCAGGGCGCTGCGCCTGCTCGCACGCAGCCGGCTGATGGTCATCTCCTCGCGCATGGAAGGGGGCGCCAACGTCGTCGGCGAAGCGACCGTCAACGACGTGCCGATCCTCGCCTCGCGCGTGCCGGGCAACCTCGGTCTGCTCGACGCGGCCCATCCCGGCACGTTCCCCGTCGCCGACACCCGCGCCCTGGCCGACCTCATCGCCCGCGCCGTCGAGGACGACGCGTTCCTTCAGAACCTTCAGGACTGCGGCGCCAGGTGCAAGCCGTGGTTCGAGCGCGAGCGGGAGCGCTCGTCGTGGGAGCGGCTGATCGCGGAGTTCGCCGGGTGAGTCAGACGGTCGACGCGCCGCGAACCGGGTCGCCACTTGCGTGCTTCAAGCGTCGCCGCAGCCAGGCGCCGACGATCCACAGCCGCGCCGCCACGAGCAGGGCGAGCATGGCGAGGCCGATCCAACTGCCTCCGCCGAGGACGAAGCCGAACAGCACGAGCAGCGCGAGAAGCTCGGGCCAAAGCTCGCGGACGAACCCGACCGACCGGCGGAAAAGGGTCGCCAGCCACAGCGCCACCGTGGCGAGCAGCAGCCACTCGGAAACGCGGCGACGTTCGCCGAGCCTGCGTTCGCTGACGCTCCTGAGCGTGGCGTCCGTGACCGCCGCGCCGGGCGCCAACGACACGGCCGACCCGGCGTGCGGGATTTCGCCAGGGTAGGGGAGCTTGAAATCCCACGCGGGGTTCTTCTCGGAGCCCGCGAGCACAGGCTCGTAGCTGCCTTCCTGCGCGTCCTTGGCGTTGGCCTGCTTGAGCGCTGCAAGCGTCCTGGCGCGGGGCGGCTCGTCGTCCTTCGCGGACGGCGTTTCCGCAAGGTGCTGCAGCACGCGCAGGCCCGCGAAGAAACGCCGCTGCGCTTCGCGGATCTCTGATTTCTCCGTTTCCGGCCGGTGTTGATGCTTCGCCAGGACACGGCAGGCCGCCGACTGGGCCGACGTCCAGCGCAGCCAGCGCTCCCACTCCTGATCGGCGCGCGGCTGCATGCCGCCGATTCGGTAGCCGAGCGGAACCTGCATGTCCAGAAGCGGCGCGGCGCCCTCGGCGTCGGCGAGCGTCGCGGCGGCCAAGCGGGGAGCGGCGAGAGGCTCCGAGTCCGGCGAGTAGCGCCAGCGCACCTGGAGGCCGTGCAGCTTGGCGCCGCCTTCGATCTCGAGCGCATGCTCGTTGTCCGACAACGGCTTCGCCGTCACGCGGCGGCCGTCGAGCGTGGCGTCCACCAGCCGCGCTTCCGCAGGCAGACGGAGCCGCACTTCATTCCGTCCGGTCGTGTCGATCCAGAACCGCGCTTGGTGCATCCACGTTCCCAGCCCGGTCAACCATGCGTCCTGCGCGGCCCAGAGAACGCGCAGTGCTTCGGAAGGACGATTTCCCCGCGGATCGAGGCGCAACACAGCCGCGTCGTCGGCCAGCGTCCAGATCCGGTCGAAACGGGCGCCGATCCTCGTCAGGAAACGCCAGCGCTCAGGCCAAGCCGCCACCACGTCCAGCGCCGGGTTTTGCTTGCGGTCGATGTCGAGGTCGGGCGTCGTCAGCCAATTGCTCCCCGTAGCCGCACCGGGTGAACGCACCTGCGGAAGCAGCAGCGGCTGGCCGGGCTTCCACTCCAGCCGCCCGTGCAGCACCAGGCAGAAATCGCTGGATCGGTTCCTCGGCAGCACGATGTCCCAGCGCGCCTGGCCGTTCGCCTTCGAGGCCGGGACCAGCTTTGCGCTGCTTCCGCCCGGCACTTCCAGCCGCAACCGCGACACGTCGAACCGATCGACCATCAAAGGCAGCGTCCGCAAGTCGCGGTTGGCGGACTGCACGTGCACACAGCACGTCCAATCGATGCCGTCTTCGTCGCGCTCCAGGACGTGCAGCGTCGACAGCGTCGTCGCGCTCGGTTGAACCGACTGGGTGAAGACTCCGGCCGAGGCTCCCGACGGCACGCGATACTTCCCCTCGGCAGCGGGCTGCACGCGGACCAGCTTCGGCACACCTTCCGAGTCGTAGGGGCGGCCGTTCGCGGACTCCACGCGGATCGACGACTCGCTGGCAGGCCCTTCCAGCATGCGCAGCGTCGGCGGCACGAACCGCCTCGCCTTCGCGTCCTTGCCTGGGTTCCACGGCATCCAGGCGCTGATCTCGAACTGCGTCCGTTTCCGCGACGCGGGCAGCCAGACCTGCAGCGTCGTGCCGTTCAGGCTCCAGTGCTGGACCAGCGGCCCCGCGACATCGGTGATCTTCACCTCCTTGGGGACAAACCCTTCGATCATGACGACGGGATCGTTGCTATCGGGAAGGTCGAAGCTCATCTTCAGCTCGGCGAACGACGCGCCGACGGTCCAGGTCGATTCGCAGGCCGACTTCGTCGTGTTCATGGACCGGCTGATGCCCAGCTTCGCCTGCGGCGACGTGCGGCGGAACCGGAAAGCGCGGGAAGCGCTGGGCGGATCCTTCGCGCCGGACTTCTTCCATTCCTTGCTGAACTCGTCCACGGTCATCGCGTTGACGGCCAGGTTCTGCGCCTTGTCGAACGTGTCCATGCCGTCGAGGCGGTAGCCAAGCACGCCGTGGCCCGACTTGGACTGGAGGGGGTAGGGCAGGTCCAGCGACACGGCGGGGCCGTTGAGCGCGAGCTGCGGAGCGAACTCCAGCATTGCCTGGAAACGGCCGCCGAGCGGCTGGGCGAGTTCGACCACGAGCTGCTGCCTGCCATCCCTGCGTGCGACCGACCAATGCTTGAGCGCGACCGCGCTGTCCTTGCCCGACCCCGCCGACACGTCGACCGAACGCACATGCAGGTGGTCGGGAACCTGGAACGCCAGCCGCTCCACCGAGCCTTTGGCGACCTCGTAGCGGACGACGCCGGTCAGCGCGGGCGAACCGGCGCGCAGATCCCAGAAGTACGATTCGTGGCAGTCGACGACAGCTCCCGCCGTTGGCGCCTGCCCGGTCCTCCAGCGGAGCTGCACGCCCCCCTCGGCGCCAAGCTCCGCCTGCAGGCGCGGGCCCTGTTTCGGGTCGTTGTCGAAACGGACGGCGCCCAGGCTGGCGGCGAGCTGCACGCCGAAACTCGGCGCGCTCCAGCGCAGGTCGAGCCGGCTTTGCGGAACGCGCGGCGCCTGCCAGCGGCATTCGCGCTGCTCGCCCGTCGCCGTCACGCGGGCGGTGAACGAAAGCCGAAGGTGGTGCGTCCCCTTCCCGCGAACCGGCAGCGAATAGCCGCCTTTCGCCGCCGTCGGGAACACGGGAGCGCCGTCGAGGAAGACCCCTTCCTTGAGCAGCACGCCTTGCAGCGGCAGCAGCAGGTCCGCCTTCTCCGCGAACGAATGGAACTGGAACTCCGCGTCGATCTCCGCCTTCGTGTCCGCGACGCGGCCCTGAAAGCTGCTCGACACCAGGACGAGATCGGGCCACGCGGCGGCGCGGGCCGCCAAGCGGTCGAGCTTCTGCCAGGTCTCCTGCGACACGAGCACGGCCACGTTCCCGGTCCCCTTGTCGGGAAGCAGGAAAACCTGGTCCGTGCCGCCTGGCTGGGCATCGCTGCCTCGTGGCGCGAGGATGCACACGGCCAGGAGCGCCGCCGTCACCGAGACCGGCTTAATCATGGTCGAATGGCCGCTGCGATGAGCGGGCTTTTTGGCACGCAGCAAGGCGATCCAGGCGGCTCCGAAGAAGACCGACTGCAGCATCATCATCGGCCAGGCGACCGACTCGCGCCAGAAAACGGGCAGCCACACGACCGCAAGCCCCCACCCGGCGGCCATGAGCAGGCTGACGCGCAGGCCCGTCTGGGCTTGCAGCCCACGCAGCAGCAGCAGGTTGGCCAGGGCGGCGAACGCCAGCAGCGCCGCGACCTGCCCCATGAGCGTCGAGCGCTCGGCGAACACGATCGGGCCGACGCTTCCGCCCGGCAGCGGAAGCCAGGCTTCGCCTGCGAGGAAGGACAGCTCCGGCGATCCGGCGGCTTCGGGATCCTGACCCGGCTGCTGCAGCCAGCGCGTGAAAGCGACCATCGCGCCGGTCGCGTCGCTCCCTTCCAGAGCCGCCTGCTGCACGGGACGTTCGAGAGCCAGCGCGAGGCGGACGGGATCACGCTGGATCGCCTGCCACTGCGCCAGCCGCTGCCGCGTGGTGAGCAGGCAGCCGTGCGGGCAGACGACGACGGCGAGATCCAGCGACTCCCAGAAAGGCTTCGCGGCATCCGCGAGGCTGCCCAGTCGGGACGAGGGTCCGAGGTTCGATTGCGAAAGCGCGCCGCGGTCGATCACCAGCGGCATGGAATCCTTGAGATGGTCGAGGACGAAGACGGCCAGCGCGTCGCGCAGGGACGTGTTCTCCCCGAACTGCTTGCGGCATGCGCTTTCGGCAGCGAGCAGTTGCTGGCGTTTCGCTTCGGGATCGAAGCTCGGCTCGCGTTGGAGCGGCTCGGGCAGCCGGCGATTCTCCCAGGTCCACAGCCATGAAATCCACGCCTGCCAGGTGGAAAGCCGGGCGATCTCGCGCGGCACCGCAGGCCGGTAGCAGCGGCCCGACTGCGCCAGAACCAGCAAGGGATCGACGCGCAGCGAGCGCTGGATGTCGAGAGGCTGCACTGGCCAGCGCGGGTCGTCCGACTGCACCGCGCCCCAGCCAGGCATCCCCGCGAAAACCGCGTCGGTCTGGTAGAGCACTTCAACGCGCTGAAGCTCCGCTCCCGCCAGCATGGCCAGCGTGACGCGGTCGCCAGCGTCGCTGGGCGAGCGCAGCAGGCTCGGCGACTCCTTGCCGTTCACCGACGCGGACAAAAGCCGGGCCCCGGCGGGAAGATGGAAGACGAATTTGCTGGACTGCCAGCCGCGCACCTCGAAACGCCAGTGGTGCAAGGGGGGCGCCTGGGCGCCCAGATAGATCGTGGTTGTGGCCTTCGCGCTGGCCGAGTCGAGAGGCTCCGCGGCGGGAAGGTCGGCGGTCCAGGCGTGGAGCCGAGGCGACTCCGCAGCGGAAATGGTTCGCCAGCGTGCGAGGAAGGCGTCGTTGCGAGGTCCGGAGCCGAGCTGCGCCTTTTCCTGCCCCTCGAATCCGGTGCTCGTAACCTTCTCGAGCTTGATTCCTTTGGTCTGGATCGCGACCTCGCCGTGATGGCGCTCGCCGGCGGTCGGCATCAGCAGCGGCAGGTCCCAGCGCCGGAGCGGCGATCCGTCAACCACCCTCGGTTCGATCTCCGCGCGCAGCTTGACGGTGGTCCTGGCACGCAGCGGCTCGGCGAAATGCAGCCGCCACACGGGGCCGCACTGGCACGCCTGCGTCACGAGCACCTGTTGCAGCGCGTTTGTGCAGCCGAGCGGCAGCAGCCGGTGCGCGATCTCCCTCGTGTGCAGCCGTTCGATCCGTCGCAGCAGCGGCGCGGCTTCGTCGAGCTTCCACTGCCAGGCCCCGTCCCAGGGCACGGACAGGCGCACGTCGACGTGGCTGAGCGCGCCCACAAGAGGTTCGATCTCCAGGTCGAAACGCAGGTCCGCGTTGCTCTTGCGGAGCTCGAAGTCCTGCTTCGCCACGGTTCGGAACAGGGGCTGCGGTGCGGTCAATCGCACCTGCCCCTTGAAGCCGCGGTCGCGCTGGGCGAACGAGAAGGAGGGTTGCGGGCCAACGGCGCCGCTGCCGGGCGACGACGGCGCGACGGTGCTGTCGAGCAGCTCGATCTGGTGGTTCGGTTCCGCGGACACGTCCAGCTTGGCGACGCGCGAGGTCGCGTCGAGCGGATCGATCTCGGGGACGGAAAGCAGCGCGGCGCCTCGTTCGGGGAAGGAGACGTTGCCGTGCATGCGGATCTTCAGCTTCGCGTCGAGGCGCGAGGTCAGCCCCTTGGCCAGCTCGACCGTGAGGAGCGGTCCCGCCGTCGCGTAGCTGCGCAGCAGTTCCTTCGGCTCGGTCTCGACGGAGTCGAGCTGGAAGCCGGAGGCCGGGAGCTGGACCAGGAAGCGGAACAGCTTGCCCCGCGAAAGGTCGTAGTCGATCTCGGTCGAGAGCGTCGCCTCGGCGCCGAGCTGCCAGCGCGTCCGCTGCGTCGCGTGCAGCAGGACTCGCTGCGCGTCGAGATGGGCGCGGGGCCGTTTGGAGCGCGGGTCGTCCGGAGCGAGGTGGACGAGGCGAAGCGAGAAGCCGCCGTCCGCTTCGGTCTGGCTGTCGGCGACCTGGAAGTCGCC
>JAYSSW010000817.1:0-6685 GCA_043720335.1 Planctomycetia bacterium | reverse complement strand
AAACGCTTCGGCGTCAAGACCGGCACCATGGTCCGCGACGCCCGCCGCCTCTGCCCCGGCATCCACCTCGTCGAAGCCAGGCCGGAGCTGTACATCCGCACGCACCACCAGCTCATCGCCGCCGTCGACCGCTGCATGCCCGTCGCCCTGGTGCCGTCCATCGACGAGATCATGTGCGCGCTGCTGGGCAAGGAACGCGAGCCGGACGAGGCGCGTCGGCTGGCGGGCAGGATCAAGGAACGCATCGCGGCCGACGTGGGGGAGTTCCTCAAGTGCTCGATCGGCATCGCGCCGAACCGCTGGCTGGCGAAGATCGCCTGCGACATGCAGAAGCCGAACGGCCTGACCGTGGTCCGCCTCGACGAGTTGCCGCAGCGGCTGTTCGAGCTGCAGCTGGTCGACCTGCCCGGCATCGGGCGGCGCATGGAGCAGCGGCTGAATTTGGCAGGCATCACGCGGGTCGAGCAGCTGTGCCGGCTGACGCGGGCCCAGCTGAAGCCGCTGTGGAAGAGCGAAGTGCTGGCGAACCGCTGGTGGCGCCAGCTGCGTGGCGAGGACTTCCCCGACCCGCCGCCGCACCGCCGCACCGTCGGGCATTCTCGCGTGCTGGCGCCCCGTCACCGCAACGACGAAAGCGCGCGGGCGGTGCTGGTCTGCCTGCTGCACAAAGCCGCCGCGCGGATGCGGCGGCTCGGCTGCTGGGCCGGCTCGCTCGACCTCTCCGTGCAGTTCCTCCGCGACGGCGGGTCGTGGCATCTCCATCGCGGCTTCCCCCCCTGCCGCGACACCCTCGCGCTGCTCCACATCCTCGCCGAGCTTTGGCGCCGCAAGCCCGCCGGCCAGCCCCTCAAGGTCGGCGTCGTCCTCGGCGACCTCGCCCACACGCGCAACGTCGCCCCGTCGCTGTTTGAGGAGGACCATGCCGCCGACGCCGTTGCCGACGCGATGGACCAGATCAACCAGGCCTTCGGCAAGGACGCCGTCTTCTTCGGCGGCATGATCCACACGCGCGACCAGAACAAGACCCGCATCGCCTTCACCCGCATCCCCGAACTGGACGAGTGACTGCGTCCAGGCCGGTTCGGCTAGAGTTTGGACGGGATCGGATCGTCAAACTCGAAGTTCGCAAACGATCTTTTCGTGTCCTCCGGGGCGAGCAGCAGCACCGTGCTGATGTCGCTCTGGACCTCTTCCGGCAAGCGTTCAAGATAGCGCCAGACCTGCTCGCTCCGTTGCGGCTTCCCCAACCCGGCGAAATCCGGGTCGATGATGCGGACCCGCACGGAGACGGAGTTCTGGCGGTAAAGATCGATCTGCGCCTGCGCGTGGTCGGCTTCGTACCCGCGCAGCACCTCGACGATCTGTTCGATGACCTCGTCGGATCCCCCGCGTGGGATGTTGATCGACATGCTACAGTCTCCCGTCGGCCCATTTGATGATCGCCACCGCCGCTGCCAGGAACGCCTCGGCGTCGGCCGCCCGCACCGAACGCGGCGTGTAGCGGAGATCGGTTGACCAGTCGTTCACGAGGGTGAAGTGGCGGGCGATGTCGCTTGGGAGCCGCACCCCTCCATTGGTCAAGTAGAGAGTCCGAAGCCACTCGTATTCGTGCGCCTTGCCGCCTCGGAACGACTTCAGCATCGCCGTCCGCGCGCTGCCCGCCACTGTCATGAGCGCCAAAGCCTTCAGCATGCATTCGATCCCGTACCCTGCAAGATACACCGCCCCGGTCGTGTAGTCCGCATTGAGCAGAACTTCCGCTTCTTCGTACCGCTGGAATGCGCAACGGTAGTAGAGACGCGCGTCGATCGAAGAGGGAATCGACATCAGGAACGCCTCCAACCAGGCAGCCACCGCCAGGACAAGAACCCGCATCGCCTTCACCCGCGTCCCGGAGCTGGAGGAGTGACTGCGCAACGGATCGCCCGCGCGCTAGCGCACGACGACTTCGTGCGTCGACTGGTCCTCGGCGACCTGCTCGTTCTGCGCGCCGCGCGCGTCGGCCTGCCAGACGAACATGCGGTTGAGGTCGAGCGTCAGCGCCCGGTCGCGCGCCAGCGTGTGCGACTTGCCATCGACGACGAGCGTCACATCGCGGCCCGTCAGGTTCCAGAAGCCGACGCGGCAGCGGTCCTTCGGCGCCGGCAGGACGCCCGGCGCCGAGGCGTTGCCCGCCAGCGAGCGCGTCGCCACCACCACGGGGCCGGGCGGGTTCTCGCGCACATCGGCGCTCTTCATCTTCGGCAGCAGCGGCGGCGGGGGGGTCTCGGTCGGCCGTGACAGCGGCGGCTCGCCCGTCTGCATCTGCGACGGCGGCGCGGCGGACGGGACCGCGAAGAGGTTGGCGGGCCGCGTCGGCACGGCCAGCGAATAGCCGGGCGGGCAGGCGAACGACGACTGCCAGGCCGAGTACGACGGGACCACGCAGGCGGGCGACGACGACGACATGCCGGGAAGGAGCGACAACTGCCTGCCGAACGCCTGGACCTGCGACGATGCGGCGGCGACGAGGACGAAAGCGGCGAGGGCGTGCCGGATACCAGCCATGGTTCGCGTCTCCTGTGGTGCGGATCAATGACAAGGCGTTGTCACGCCCCGTTGCGGCTCCTTTATAGCGGAAAGCCACGCCGCTGCCGAGCAGAATCGCCGGCGGCGCGGGGCGGAAAAAATCGCCGGCGATTCTCGGCATCGGAGCGAAACGCGACCTATGCTTGGGCGCTCCGTCGACATCGCCGCCCCGTGGAAACGACGACTTCGCCATGACGCAACTGGTCCGCCTGCTCACCCTGCCCGCCGACAGCGCCCTGCTGCAACTGCCGCGCGCTTTGATCGCGTCGCTGCTGGCGATGGCGGTCGATGTCGGCCTGCTGATGCTTCTCGTCGAGTCGGGCGCCGCTCCCGCAGGATTGGCGATCGTGCTGGGCTACCTCGCGGGCTGCGTGGTGCAGTACGTGCTCTGCACGCACTGGGTCTTCCCCGCGACCACGGAATCACCCGCGCATGGCTTCGCGGTCTTCACGCTGCTCGCCACGGTCGGCCTCGCCGTCACCTGGCTGGCGATGCAAGCGCTGAACCACCAGATCGGCGTGCCGTACCTCGCCGCGAAAGTGGTCGCGCTCGGCCTGGCGTTCGCCTGGAATTTCCTGAGCCGCCGGCATCTGTTGTTCCGCGAGCCGACCTCTTCGTGAACACGGTGAACGCCGACCCCCTACCGACGAGGCTGGACGAAACGCAAGCCGCGCTCCCCTCAGGCGAGCGGCGAAACCACCGTCACATCGTCCTGCCGAACACGGCGGCGACCTTGCGGCAGTCGGCCATCATCTTCACGAACGCCGCCGGCGTCAGCGACTGGTAGCCGTCGCTCACCGCCTTCTCCGGGTTCGGATGCACTTCGATGATAAGCCCGTCCGCTCCTGCTGCAATCGCTGCGACCGCCATCGGCGTGACCAGGCTCGCCTTGCCCGTCCCGTGGCTCGGGTCGACGACGACCGGCAGGTGCGTCGTCTGGTGCAGGTAAGGCACCGTGGCGAGCGGCAGCGTGAAACGCGTGTGGTCCTCGAACGTGCGGATGCCGCGCTCGCACAGCATCACCTGCGCGTTGCCCGTCTTCAAAATGTACTCGGCCGCCAGCAGGAATTCGTCCATCGTGGCGGACGGGCCGCGTTTGAGCAGGACCGCTTTGCCGCTCTCGCCAACCGCTTCGAGCAGCGGGTAGTTCTGCATGTTGCGGGCGCCGATCTGCATCACGTCGGCGTACTTCGCGACAAGAGGCACATGCTCCGGCGCCATCACCTCGGTGACGACCGCCAGGCCGGTTTCCTCGCGGGCCAGGGCCAGCAGCTCCAGCCCCTTCTCCTTCATGCCCTGGAAGCTGTACGGGCTGGTGCGCGGCTTGAA
This sequence comes from Planctomycetia bacterium, assembly GCA_043720335.1. Lineage (GTDB taxonomy): Bacteria > Planctomycetota > Planctomycetia > Gemmatales > Gemmataceae > JAYSSW01. The sequence continues at coordinate 2,788 of JAYSSW010000817.1, read as the reverse complement.
CGCCCCTCCTCGCAGTGCGGTCGCGCCGGCGTCGCGCACCTCCCGGGCCACGTCGAGGATCTGCTCGCGGCTCTCGACCGAGCACGGCCCCGCGATCACGCCGATGTTGCCCGCCCCCACCTTCAGCTTCAGCACCTCCACGCACGTCGGATCCTTCTTCACCTCCGTGCTGGCCAGCTTGTAAGGCGCCAGGATCGGCACGACCTTCTCCACCGCGTCGCACGTTTCCAGGCACTGCTTGGCCCCGTCGCGCTTCTCGCCCAGCGCAGCGATGACCGTGCGCTCGGTGCCGACGATGATGTTGCTGCGCAGGTCGAGCTGCTCGATCCGCTCGACGACGTGCTTGATCTGCTTGTCGGTGGCGCCCGGTTTCATCACGACGATCATAAAACTCTCCGCAAAGGTTTCAGGAATGGAAATCTTCGAGAACTAGCCACAGAGGACACAGAGAAAAGGCAAGGAGGCTGAAACGCGGCAGCCATCACTGCCGATGTCCCCGCACCATGCCGCATCGGTCTCTTGCTCCCGTTTTCCCTCTGTGGCTAACGCGTTTGAAAAACAAAAAAACCCTGGAACCGAGGTTCCAGGGTTTGGTGAGGATGGTCCGCAATCAGCGAAACACCGCACGCCCGAGAACCCGGTCAGGGTCGCGGTAGAACCAGGAAAAGAAAAAGCCAAACGTCCGCGTGGAGCGGCCGGGGAGGATCCCGTCAGTTTGGCAGTTTCGTTCCATGGTCCACGGCACGGCGAAAAGGTTGTTGAAGGAAGGAGAGCCGGGCGCGATACACGCCCGGCTCTCGACGATTTGTGGCTGCTTCGACGGGCAGCCCGTCGGCCGCCTTAGCGCAGCCACCTCTGGTTACCACTACACACTGAGTCACCTCCTTATGTTAGGGACTCCCTGGCCGGGAAAGCGAACCAGCTCCAACCCGGACAGGCTCTAGCCCGTCAAGCCACGGTAGCTTGACCCGCTGACCGAATTCTAACCGCCCTACGCGCATCGGTCAAGCGTCCGCGCCCAAGAAAATGACGGAAACGAAAAAACTCAGTCGAAGGCGATGACTTCGCCGCTGTTCGGCGTGACCGCGCCCCAGAAGACGCTGGGCGCGGTCGACGGCGCGAAGATGCGCACGCTGCCGTCCCCCATCGCCGCCTGCAACCCCGCCGAACTGCTGGCGTTGGGAAGCCGAGGATCGCAGTCCTGCTCGCGTGGCTGCACCTGGAACATCGCGTTGTGACGGTTCGCCGACGTCATCGGCGGATTGCCGCGCGGCACGGGGTAGTAGTCGTCGCGATATGGCGGATCCTCCAACGCAGGGCCGGCATCGGCGAACGTCGCGCGTCTCGATCCCGTTGAAAAGCTGCCCGGCGCATAATTTGATGCGAAATGGAATTGGTATCTGCCACAATCCCAATACTGCTCCGTGAAAAAAACGGTGTTGGAAGTTCCGTCGGAAACGGCGGTCATTCGGCGACAACTCGCGAATACCTGGGCATTGAGGACATAGCTCGTCACCGTGATTGCGAAGACAGCCTTGACGACCAGGATGTCGGCGGGATCGGCATGGGTTGAGGATGGATCAAGCGGATTGAGAAAAACCGGCACGGGCTTCCGCTCGTCGATCAACCGTTGAAACGCGGCTCCGTGGATCTGAGTGCGTCTGAGGCAAAGCTCGTAAAGGGGCTGCTGCTCCAGGTGAGGAAGCAGCAAGAACAGCGGTGTGCTCCCGTCGTCCGTGACTAGCGGCGGAATCGTGCCCCCGCGTTCGCTTGCATAGCTTTGGAAGGCGAGCGCGATTTGCCTCAGATTGTTGACGCTCTGTAGCCGCAGCGACGACTCGCGGACCTTTTGCACGGCAGGCAACAGCAGCGCGATCAACAAGCCCACGATCGCGATGGAAACCAATAGTTCGACCAGCGTCATTCCCTTGCGCATGGAATCTTCCTGACTTCGATGGCAGCATCTCAAGATGCACGGGTTTCGCGCAAATGCTACCCAAAGCGGCAAACCGCAGCAATCCCGCTTCACGACGCCGGACTGCGAAACAGCTCAGTCGAAGGCGATGACCTCGCCGCTGTTCGGCGTGACCGCGCCCCAGAAAACGCTGGGCGAGGTCGATGGGGAGAAGATACGCACGCTGCCGTCCCCCATCGCCGCCTGCAGCCCCGCCGAACTGCTGGCGTTGGGAAGCCGAGGGTCGCAGTCCTGCTCGCGCGGCTGGACCTGGAACATAGCGTTGTAACGGTTCGCCGACGCGACGGGAGGATTTCCTTTGGTGACGGGGTAGAAGTCGCGGCAGTTGAGGCCGTCGTTGATGCGCGGCCCGCCATCTGCGAAGGATGCAGGAAAAACCGAATTTTGTTTCAGCCGAATACGTGCGCTCCAATTGGTAGCAACAAAATGCGTCTGCGCCTTGCCGCACTGCCAGTAATGCTCGCTAAAAAAAATCGTGTTAGACGATCCATCGCGAACCGCAATCATATTGTTGCACAGATGGAAAACCTGCGCATTGAATGCGTAGCTTGTTTCCGTGTTCATAAAGCTGAATCTTGTGAACAATTTCTGCTGGGCCTCTGAGAAAGAACCCGACGGATCCAGTGGATTGATGAAGCCCGGAATTGTGATCCCGCCTCTGCCTCCTTTGAAGGCTTCCGATGGGAATGGGTCGGACGAGGTGCCGCAGCCCCAGCTATTACGCCGGCTCGAAAGTACATCAATTAGCAAGTTCCGCTGGGGCGGCGTACCGCGCCCAGGGGTGGAGGAAGTAGCTGACCACATGGCTGGGCA
>JAYSSW010000816.1:0-3178 GCA_043720335.1 Planctomycetia bacterium | reverse complement strand
GGCACAGCTTCTGCGCGACGACCCGGAGCAGCCCCTCGTCGTAGCGCTGCAGCGTCAGTCGAACGTCGTCCATCCAGGCGTTGGCGGGGGGAGTCAACTCAGCACCTGCGGCGTGTGTCCCATTTTCTGCAGCTCCTGCACGACGGCGTCGACACGGCCGGGCCTCACCAGCAGGACACGCTCGGCGAGCCGGCCGACGATGTCCTGCGACAGCCGGCGGTGCGCGAGCAGCTCCTCGGCCAGCACCGGATCCTCGGTCTGCACCAGGCAGACGCGTCGGTGCATCTTCACAGCGATGCGGGCCTTTTCGGTGAAACTCATCGGGAAAATCTCAAAAAACAAGCATCAAATGACAAGCAAATACCAAGGACCGAAGAAGCAAATTTCAAACAGGAGGAAGTTGCTGGTTTTCTGAGCCCGAAGCGCAAAGCGAGGCAGGATCGCGCGACGATGGAAAATCACTTCGTCTCCCGTTCGCCGATGCGCAAGCGAGGTGCGGCTCTCGCTGCGCGAGTCGCCGGGCCATGACTTGCATTGTCGCGCGGTGCGGCCTCGCTGGCGCTTCGGGCTCAGGGAGCACGCCGTTCCGGGCCGTTTCCCGTTTAGGATTTCTCCCCGTTTGACATTTCGGATTTGTTGGTCATTTGTTGTTTGTCATTTGTGATTTCAGAAATCCGTTTCATCCACGATGCTGTAGCTGTAGCCCTGCTCGGTGAGGAACATCTGGCGGTGGTGGGCGAAGTCCAGCTCACGGGTGTCGCGCGTCACCAGCGAGAAGAAATGGGCCGTCTCCTCGTCCGCTTTCGGGCGCAGGATGCGGCCCAGGCGCTGGGCTTCCTCCTGGCGCGAGCCGAAGGTGCCGGAGACCTGGATCAGCACATGGGCGTCGGGCAGGTCGATGGCGAAGTTGCCGACTTTGGAGAGGATCAACTGGCGCAGCTCGCCGCGGCGGAACTTGTTGTACAGCTCCTCGCGTTCGGGGTTGCCGGTCTGCCCGGTGATGAGCGGGATCTCGAAGCGGTTCTTCAGGTCGCGGAGCTGGTTGAGGTACTGGCCGATGATGAGGACGTTCTTGTCGTGGAACTGCTCCAGCAGCTTGGCGACGATGTCCATCTTGGCCGGGTTCTCGCTGGCGATGCGGTACTTGTTGCGCCACTCGGCGACGGCGTACTCCATGCGGGCCGCTTCCGGCAGGGCGACGCGCACCTCGGTGCACGACGCCTCCGCGATCCAGCCCTTGCTCTCCAGCTCGCGCCACGGCACGTCGTACTTCTTCGGCCCGATCAGGCTGAAGACGTCCCCTTCGCGGCCGTCCTCACGAATGAGCGTCGCGGTCAGGCCGAGCCGGCGGCGGGCCTGGATCTGCGCCGTCACGCGGAACACCGGGGCGGGGAGCAGATGCACCTCGTCGTAGATGATGAGGCCCCAGTCGCGCGAGTCGAACAGCTTGAAGTGCGGGTAGTCCTCGTTCTTGTCGGGGCGGTGCGTGACGATCTGGTACGTCGCCACCGTGACGGGGCCGATCGTTTTGACCTCGCCGGAGTACTCGGCCACGTCGCTGTCCTTGAGGTCGGTCTTGTCGACGATCTCGCGGATCCACTGCTTGACGGCGGTGATGCTGGTGGTGAGGATGAGGGTGGATTTCTGCATCAGCGCCATGGCGGCGATGCCGACGACGGTCTTGCCGGCGCCGCAGGGGAGGACGATGACGCCGCTGCCGCCGCGCACGTCGCCGCCGGCGTAGAAGATGTCAGCCGCCTCGCGCTGGTAGTCACGGACGACGAAGGGGAGGCCGGAACGGGCGACGGCGCGGAGCTGCAACTGCAGGTTGGCGCCCTCGGCGTAGCCCGCGAGATCTTCCGCCGGCCAGCCGATGGTGATGAGCACTTGTTTCAAAACGCCGCGATTGCCCGCTTCGACGAGGAAGCTGTCCTTGTCGAGCCGTTCGCCGAGGTACTCGCGCAGCTTGGGCTGGCGCGACAGTTCCTCGATGAGCGCCTTGTCGGTGCAGACCAGCTTGAGCTGGTCGTCGTGCTTCTCCAGCTTGACGCGGCCGTAGCGCTTGACACGCTCGCCGATCTCGGTGAGGAGGTTGTTCGGCAGCGGGAACTTGCTGTACTTGCGGAGCACGTCGATCATCGCGTCGGCGGTCAGGCCGGCGGCGGCGGCGTTCCACAGCGACAGGTCGCTGAGCCGGTAGGTGTGGATGTGCTCGGGGCTTTTCTCCAGCTCCGCGAAGGGGGCCAGGGCGTCGCGGGCTTCGGCGTACTTGGGGTTGTCCACCTCCACCAGAACGGTGCGGTCCCCCTGGACGATCAACGGATTGGCGGGGTCGTACTGCATGGGGTTCCGTCCGGGCCTGCCTTGGCCGCCTGGGGCGCGAACGGGTCGCGCAGCGGCAAAATGTCAATGTATGGGTTCCGCCAACCCCACGCAAGCCGAGCTTGCCGAACAGGGCGCCCGCCGATCTGCCCGCCTCTCCCCTCCGCTGCAAGCAGGCAGCCCATTTCAACGGCCACATTGCGGGGGGAGAGGCGGGGGGAACTTGCATTGTCAAACTTGCAACTCCGGACACCTGGCCGCCTCCGCCTCCGGGATGCCGTCCATGGGCAAGTCATCTCCCGTCGTTCACGCCTGCGCCATCACCTCGGCCAGCTGGTCGTGCAGGGCGTAGTACTTCTCCAGGACCGCGTCGCGCTCGGCGCCTTCGGGCAGCCCCTGCAACTGGTCCTCGACCGCCTGGATGTCGCGCACCAGGGGCCTCACCTCCATCACCTTGTCCATGCCGGTCAGCGAGCGCATGCCGCTGCAGGCCTCGCAGACGCAGGCCCATTTCCCGCCCGCCGCCAGGTCGCGCCGCATGTGGGCGTTCGCCGTCTCCTTGATCTTCGTCATCTCGTGCGCCATCGAAGCTCTCCCCGCAGGACGATTCCGGCCGCGTTGCCTTCGCTAGTTTACGTGACGCGAACCGCCGTGTATCCGGCCGCCGTCATGGATTCCGCTGCGTGAACCGGCGGCATTCCTTCCGTTTTGGGAATCGTCCAGGCCAACCCGATCCCGCAAGTCAACCACGACCATCTCGCTCTCGTCGGGGCGGGGGTGTTTTCGTTGGTATGGAGGGAAAAGACTTGGTAGAAATCGGAATCGCTGAATGTTTTACCCGGCCCCTCACGGGGCA
>JAYSSW010000815.1:0-6689 GCA_043720335.1 Planctomycetia bacterium | reverse complement strand
GCTCAGGGTTAGTTAAGCCGCCGCACGCGAATCAGGTTGTTGACGAAGCCAGGAATACACGCCATGAATCCCATCGACGCTCTCTTTCAAGACCTGCGCTCCCGCAAGCGGAAGGCGTTCATGCCATTCGTGACGGCGGGCGATCCCGACCTCGCGACCACCATTCGCGTGCTGGACGAGGTGCGCCGCCGGGGCGCGTCGCTCATCGAGATCGGCTTCCCGTACAGCGACCCGATCGCCGACGGCAGCGTGATCCAGGCGTCGTACACGCGCGCGCTTGACAAGGGCCTGCGCATCGACGCCATCTTCGAGTCGCTGCGAAAATTCACGACGGGTGACGACTACCGCAAGCAGCCGACGCCGCTGGTCGCGATGGTGTCGTACAGCCTGGTCCATCATCGCGGGCCGGAGAAGTTCATCGCCCAGGCGCTGGAGTCAGGGCTGTGCGGCGCGATCGTTCCCGACCTGCCCATCGAGGAGGCGGAGGCGCTGGTGCAGCTCGCCCAGGCGCGCGACTTCAAGCTGATCCACCTCGTCACGCCGACGACGCCGCGCGAGCGGGCCAAGAAGATCGCGGCGCTTTCGTCGGGGTTCCTCTACTGCGTCAGCGTGGTCGGCATCACGGGCGAGCGCAGCCAGCTGCCGCCCGACCTGCTGGACCAGCTCCGCTGGCTGCGCACGCAGACCGACCTGCCGATGTGCGTCGGCTTCGGCGTCAGCACGCCGGAACACGTCCACCTGCTGCGCGAGGTCGCCGACGGCGTCATTGTCGGCAGCGCCCTGGTGCGCCGCCTCGGCCAGATCGGCGAGCGCCCCGCCGACGACGTGATCCGCGACATCGGCGACCACGTCGAACAGCTCGCGAAAGCGCTGCACGATTGACAACCTCAAGCCCCACCATGAGCAACGCGATTGGTGGGGGTCGAATCCGCGACGGCTTCACCCCCAGGAATCGCTTCGCTCATCCTGGGGCTTGGCGCGTGGCGTTCATCCCCGTGCCTGCAGGTCCACGTCGTCGGTCCGCTGCATCGGCGACTTGGTGCCCGCGAAGAACACTCCGTACACCAGCGCGCCGACGGCGATGAAGCCGAGGGCGGCGAACGACTCGTTCGGCTTGGCGAAGAACATGTTGGCCAGCACGGCCGCCATCGCCGCGCAGTAGATGATCGGGATGACCGGGTAGCCCCAGCAGCGGTAGGCGATCTTGAACTTGTCGACCGGGTAGCGGCGGCGCAGCACGAAGATCGAAGCGACGGCCAGCGTCTCGAACGAGATGGCGCCGAACATCGCGTAGTCGGTCAGGATATCGAAAAGATCTCCCGGCTTCTTGTTGATGACCTCGAAGCCAAGCAAGACCGCAACGCCCAGCACCAGCAGGATCGTCCAGGCGGCGAGGACGCCTTCCGCGCGGGCAGGGGTCTTCCAAACGGGATCGACCTTGCTGAGCGCCTGGGGCGCCAGGCCGTCCTGCCCCATCGCGAAGAGGAGGCGCGGACCGACGAGCAGGTTGCCGTTGAGCGAGCCGAACACGGAGATCATCACGGCGGTCGAGGCGAGCACAAGCCCGATCGGGCCGAGCAGCCGAACCGCGAACTCGCCAGCGACGGTGCGGCCCTGAAGGGCGACCATCACGTCGCTGGGCACGACCATGTGGTAGGCGAAGTTGACGCTCAGGTAGAGCACGAGGATGCAGACAGTGCCGAGCAGCAGCGCGAGCGGCAGGTTGCGCTGCGGGTCGCGCACCTCCTCGGCGACCGGGGCGATGTTCATCCAGCCGTGGTACGACCACAAGACGGCGACCAGGGCCGCTCCGAACCTGCTCCAGTTCACTGCCGACCAGTCGCTCGGCCAGGCGGCCTGCACGTTGTCGAAGCTGGGGCGGGTCAGTGGTTCATTGACGAACGCGAGGATGAAGTAGGGCAGCAGCGCGATGGCGAGCAGCGACACGACCTTCACCGACGTGACGACGAACTGCAGGCCGCCGCCCAGCATCGTGCCGCGCGCGTTGACGAAGGCGAGGACCGCGATGACGGTGACGGTGACGCCCTGGCGCGTCCAGAAGCCGAGCAGTTCCTGCCCCGCTTCAACGCCGCGCGTCTCGCGGAGGATGTCGTGCAGGGACTCGGTGAAGATGGTGGCGAGGGCGGCGATGGAAGCGCTGCGGATGATCCAGAACTCGACCCAGCCCCAGAGGAAGCCGGCCCAGCGGCCGTACGCTTCGCGGAGGAAGGCGTAGTTGCCCCCCGCACGCGGATGGATGACGGCGACCTCGGCGAGCGTGAGCGAGCCGAACAGCGTCAGCACGCCGACCAGCACCCAGGCGAGCATCGCCAGCCCGAACTCCGGCACGTCGCCTGCCACCGCCTGCGGCTTCTTGAAGACCCCCGACCCGATCACGGTGCCGATCACCAGCGCGGTCGCCACCCACGGGCCCAGCACGCGCTGCAGTTGATCGCCCTTCGACGTTTGCGTTTCCGGCATGGGGATTCCCCGTCGTTTGAAGCTGCGAAGATCACCGGCAGCGAGCGTAGAAACGCCGCTGGCCGCACGCAAGCCGAAACGCCAGCGTGCGAAGTCGGGATACGGAATCGGGCGGCGAGCGGGTATGGCGGGGGGAAAGGAGGCAAGCGTTGGTTTTTGCCCCGGCGGGGCAATGGAGTGTAGCCACGGGTGGAGCGCAGCGCAACCCGTGGAATTCGTGCAGTGACTTTTCTTCGCCCCGGCAGGGGCGACGGAGGCTCCATCGCCCTTGCCGGGGCGAAATCCCGTACGCGATCGCCACCACGGGTTGCGCTTCGCTTCACCCGTGGCTACATCCCGTTGCCCCGCCGGGGCAAAAGGCGGGGAGCGGTATCGGCGCTATGCGCTCGACGATCGCGCGGAACTCCCCACGCTCAGGTCGGGGGGCAAAAGGCGGTGAGCGGTTTCGGCGCTGTGTGGTGGTTCGTCAGCTCAGTTGTGCCAAAGGTTGAGGAACAGCACGCCGAGCATCACGCCGACCTGGCTGCCGGACAGGGCGAGGCCCCACGTCGCCAAGGACTGATAAGCCCCGCGCAGGCGCAGGGCGGAGACGGCCTGGCCGATGCTGAGGACGGCGGGGATCAGGCTGATGAAGATGCAGAAACCAGCGGCGCGGACCCAGTGCTCGTTCGGCGGGCCGCTGCGAAACGTCGAATACGGCAGCAGCGTCAGCGCCAGCAGGATCCAGCCAGCCATCGCGAAGCAGACGCTGAACAGCCCTTGCTTGAACTGGTGGCTTCGCTCCAGCGGGTTCGGCTCGTCGGCCGCCAGCGACGCGTCGACGCACGCCGGGCACATCGCCTCCTGGTGCCAGCGCGTCCGGCACGCGGCGCACATCGGCTTCTGGCAGCGCTTGCAGTCGGTCAGCGCCACGTTGTCCGGATGCGCCGCGCAGGCGCCCTGGTCCTTGTCGGGTTGCCGCTTCTTCGCGGGGCTTTCAAACAGCGGCATCCGGCACTTCGGGCAGCGTGCCCCAAGGTTCTCGGGGTGCGTGCGGAAGACCCGGAAGCACGAAGGACACTCGATCATGGCGACGTTCTCCGCTCAAACCCGCGAGGCGTACATCTGCAGCAGCAGCGCGAACACCGTCGTCAGCGCCGCCGTCGCGACTCCCGTCACCGCCAGCGACTGCCCGCCGAGCTTGCGCGGCTGCTCGGCGAGGCGGATCGCCCAGATGCCCAGGCCCAGCGCCGCGATCTGCGGAATCAGCGCCATCAGGCTCAGCACGCGGATCCCCGTCGACTGCGAGAACGTGAGCAGGCAGATCGACAGCGGCCCCGCGATCAGCGCGATGGCCAGGCTCGCCGACGCCAGCTTCGAGTTCGGCGAGGGCAGCTCCAGCTTGCGCGTGCGGAAGTTTTTGCACGGACCGCAAAGGGTCGAACCCTGGAACTCGACCAGGCACTTGTCGCAGAACGACTCCTTGCAGTCGCTGCACACCCGCGCCATCGGCAGCCGCTGGTGGTTGAAGCAGCAGTCGGGGTCGCGCTTCTCCGCACGACCGCGACGGCGGACCGGCTCGTCGTCGTCCAGCGGCGGCGGCTTCGGCGTCAGCGTCACCGGCGGGGACTGCGGAACCGACGGCCTCGGCCCCGCAGGCGCGTCGAACGTCATCGGCACCAGTTCCGGCACCGCCGGCGACTCCGCCCGCGGCGCGTCGGCAGGCTCCGGCGCGGTGCTGCTCCACGGCACGGTCAGCCCGTTGCCGCAGTCGCAGAACACCATCACGCCGCTCGTCTCCTGCGGCCGGCCGTGGACCTTGCTGCATTTCGGGCAGGCGAACCAGATCATGGCTGTCCTCGATCCACCTGGAACGTGTCGAACGCCTTGCGGAACTCCCCCTGCACGCGGTCGAACCGGCTCTTCCGCGCCGCGCCGACCAGCACGACCAGGTTCTGCGCGCCCGCCTTCGTGACGCGAATCAGGAAGGTGCGGTCGATTCCTCCGAGGCGCAGGTCGACCGTGAACTCCTCGGTGTCGTTGTTGATCCGCTTGGTGTCGCGGACCTCGCCTTCGCGATCGAGCGCCCTGCCATGCAGCCGGCCCAGCATGCTGACCAGCTCCGACTTGTGGAACCGCTGCAGGCCGCGCGCACGCAGTCCTTCGGGCTGTTCGCCGCCGTCCAGTTCCACCGCCTGGCAGGCGAGGTAGGCGTCCTCGCCCGGCTGCACCAGGATCAGCAGGTCGGTCTCCCCCGTGGTCGGCGCGGTCTTCCGCACCCCCCAGCGGAAGGACGGACGGTCGACCATGAAGTCGGCTTCCTTCCCGCTGATCTTCACGTTCAGCTCCGCCGGGTAGTCGAGCTTGTCGGCCCAGTGGAACTCGCGCAGCAGCGCGTCGAGGCCGAAGATCTCGCCCGACAGCATCGCACCGAGGGTGAGCAGGGTGAAGAAGCCCCCCAGGACGATGGCGGCGCGGGCCAGCGGCTCGCCGCCCACGGCGCCGCCGCTGGCGCGGATGCGCCGCTGCGCAACCCAGCCGACCGCCGCGCCGGCCAGCGAGCCGACGAGCGTGAACGCGCCGGCGAGCGACAGCGCGAAGCCGACGATGGCCCAGCCGCTGACGCGTGGGGGCAGGTCGGGGCCGGCGCTTTTCGGCGTCAACGAGCGGTTGCAGTCGGGGCAGGAGATTTCCTTGCCTGCGAAAGCGTCGTCGATTTCCAGGCGCGAGCCGCACTCGCAAACAATCGAGAGGGGCATGAGCGGTTCTCGTGGAGGTTCCGAATCCTCTTTCCATTCTAACCGCGATTCCGCCGCGTGCCAAACCGAAGCTCGCGACCGGGCCGGAAAACGGGGTTGTTCCGGCCCTGATTTCCCGGTTGCTCCCGACAAATCAGCGTGAAGCGGGAGAAGTGGGCGGCTTCGGGGAGCGGAAATCGAGCGAAGCGGAGGGAAACCGGCCTTGACACGCCCGAAATCGAGGCTATCGTCCCCGGCCCAAGAAACGGTATTTCCTGTTCCATCCAAGCTGGCGACCATTGCCAGGGGGGAGGCGTTCCATGCGGATGGCGAAGCCCATCGGAGCATTGGTCCTGTGCGTGCTCGCGTTCACGACGGCCGACGCGCAGCAGCCGCTCAGCACGTTCGGCAACATGCCCAAGACGATCAACACCGGCTCCTACAACGTGACCGGGTCGCTCAAGACCTCGGACCTCACGAACAAGTTCAAGGCGCCGACCACGACCTCGAACCTGAACAGCAGGCTGTCGATGACGAGCTTCCTGCCGTCGTTCAACCTCACGGGCATCTTCCGCGAGAAGACGGCGCCGACCGGCGTCACCGTGCTGACCGGCAGCAACAACCCGTTCCAGCCCGTCGTGCCCAAGGGCTGGGACATCCTCAACCCGCCCAAGAAGACGACGAAGTAGCCGTCGCTGCAGAGGCTCGCCCTCAAGCCGCACGTCCGAGGCGCTCCGCCTCGGACGTGCGGCATTTCGCTGCGCCTTGGGTTTGACCGGCGATCCAAAAACCATCGCGATGCGTTGATCCACCTTCTGCTGCCCATTCGTGGAACTGCTGACGGGCGCATCCTGCGGCCGAGTCACGGCGACTTCGCCGCCACCTCCACCACCACGCGGTGGCTGCGGCCGTCGTCGTGGTACGGGAATCGCTCGGCGCTCCACGGCTGATCGTCGTACGTCGCGGACGCCTTCTCCGCGCGGCGGACTTCGATGCGCCACGTCGCGGCGCCTCGCTTCACCGTGAGGGCGTAGCCGGGCCACGCGGCGGGCAGGCAAGGCCGCAGTTGGAAGTGGTCGCCATGCTGCGTGAAGCCGAGCAGGTCTTCGAGGACGACGCGATGGAACCAGCCCGCCGACCCGGTGTACCACGACCAGCCGCCGCGCCCGACGTGGGGCGGCTGGCTGTACACGTCCGCCGCGACGACGTAGGGTTCGAGCCGGTAGCGTTCGACCTCGTCGGGCGTGCGCGCATGGTTGACCGGGTTCAGGATCTGGATCGCCTCCAGCGCTTTGTCGGCCTCGCCGAGCTGCGCCCAGGCCTGGGCGACCCAGAGGGCGGCGTGCGTGTACTGCCCGCCGTTCTCGCGGATGCCCGGCGGGTAGCCCTTGATGTAGCCCGGCTCCAGCTCGGTGTGGTCGAACGGCGGCGTGAACAGAAGGATGATCTGCTCGTCGCGCCGGACCAGCCGGCGGTCGACCGCGTCCATCC
>JAYSSW010000814.1:0-3180 GCA_043720335.1 Planctomycetia bacterium | reverse complement strand
CTCATGGTGGGGCTTGGGCGTTTTCATTCTGCAATCTGAATTCTGCAATCTTCAATCCGAAGACCCCCACCAATCGCTTCGCTCATGGTGGGGCTTGGGCGTTTTCATTCTGCAATCTGAATTCTGCAATCTTCAATCCGAGGACCCCCGCCAATCGCTTCGCTCAGGGTGGGGCTTGGTGCTTTTGTTTTCCCTGGCGTGGGACAATTGTCGACCCCTACTGCTTGGGGGCGAGGTTCTTGGGCAGCGGGGCCGGGGGGGTGAACTGGATGGTGCGGCCGGCGCCGTTGACTTCGGGAGCGCCTTCGTCGTCGGGCAGTGCCTGGGCGGCGGGGCCCTTGGCGGGGCGTTCGACGACGGCGGGCATGCCGGGCTGGAAGACGGTGTTGGCGGCGTGGCGGGTGCCGACGAACAGCTCGACGCGGACGGGCGGGACGGCCTGGGTGCGGATGACGGGGACCGGGGGGCGGATGTTGTAGATGCGTTCGAGGTCGCCGTCGCCGATGGTGCGTTCGCCGCTGGTGAACTCGGCGACGCGGAGTTCGTCGTCGCGGAACTCCTTGCTGTCGGCGTCGGGGGCGTTGGCGCCGGCCTTGCCGAGCACCTGCGGGGCGGCGGGGACGAGGGTGATGATCCCCTTGAACTTGGTGTACTCGATGAGGGCGGCGCGGTAGGGGTTCGCTTGCAGCGTGAAGGAGACCGCCTCGTCTTTGGGGACGGATGTCATCACTTTCCACAGGCTGTCGCGCTTGGCGATGACCTTGAGGCCTCGGGCGATGGTGGCGGTGGAGGTGATCGAGTTGGCGGCGGGGGCGGCCTTGGCGCAGGAGCTGCAGCCGCCGGCGGGCTTGTTGCACGACTTGCAGCCGCCGGCGCTGTGGGTCTCGGCGGCGGCGATGACGAGGGTGCAGGTGAGGATCACGTCGACGCGTTCGCCGATCTGGATGATGCCGCCGCCGGCGCGTTCGCGGGGCAGGACCATCTGGACGGAGCGCATGCCGGGGTCGAGCCGCTCGGAGATGTTTTCGGGGATGGCCTGCTTCTCGAAGTGGTCGCGGAGCAGGATGGTTCCGGCCGCGACCTCGTCCTTGACGATGCGGTACTCGGCGGCGCTCTCGACGGCGGGCATGAGCTTGTCGCGGTTGCGGTCGTAGTACTCGCGCTCGGCCTCGGTGAGAGCGCGGACCTTGACGTCGCGGGCCAGCGCGGTCACGCCCTTGAACAGGTTGTGCGAGGCGACGAGGACCTCGATCTTCTCCGCCTTCTTGACGGGCGCGATGCTGGAGGTGGGGGCGGGGGTCTCGAACCAGCCGAGGTACTTCGCGCCGACCACCACGCCCAGGGCGAGCAGGACGGCGAGGGTGAATCCGAAGAGCGTACTGGCCTTCATGGCGTGTCTCTCAAGGGGGTTGGATGGAACAGTCCCTGGTCCATTGGGTTGCGTTATTCGAGGATCATGGTCGTCTGCCGCGACAGGCAGAGCGTGTCGAACTGCGTCACGGCGCGGAGCAGGATGCTGGGGACCATGTACTTGGCGGGGACGGCGACCTTCGCCGAGACGGGCTGGCCGGTCGTCTTGCAGCCCGTCAGCACCGGGCCGTCGATGTCGGGAGGCAGGCAGCAGCCGTCGCCGTCGGTCTGGATGAAGACGACCGGCTGGTCTCCGGCGGGGCAGTTGGGGTAGACGAGCATGATGCAGGCGTGGTCGATGAGCTTGGCGCCCAGGACGTTCTTGACCGCCGCCTGGATGTCGGCCTCGCTGCCCCCGCGCGCCGCGGCGCGGGCGGCCTCGCGGCTGGCGTCGGCGATCTTCGCCTCGGCGCTGATGAGGTAGACGAACTCGATCAGCGCGAGCGCCAGGATCGTGAGGATCGGCAGGATCAGCAGCAGCTCGCTCGACAGCACGATGCCGCGCCGCTTGAAGCGACGGAGCGGCTCGGCGCGTCCCGGCTTCCTGCCGGGCGATCGGTGGAGGATCATGACTGGGCACTCCGTTGCGTTTTCGGCGTTGGCTCCCCAGTCATCGGTTTGGCGATCTGGAGATCGTGACGGTAAAACCACAGCAGAAGCACGACGGTGGCGATGGCAAGGGGGAGTGAGTACGTCGTCAACCGTTGCAGCGGTTGTTTCGATTTTGCCGGGTCCTTCGCCTTCGTCGTCGCCTCCCTCACCGCAGCGGGGGCGCCGTGGAAAAGCATGATGAGGATGGTGCGCAGCACGGCGAACAGGACCATGACGACCGACGAGCCGGCGAGCAGCCACAGCAGGCGGTAGGGCCCGACCCAGGCGCTGACGGCGGCGAAGAGCTTGGCGTCGCCGCCGCGGGCGATGCCGAGCATCCAGACGGCGAAGAACAGCCCCAGGCCGAGGGCGAACCCGCCGAGCGAGAAGAGGACGCCTTCGAGGACGCCCATCGCGACGGAGGGGGATTCCTGCAGCCAGACCGATTGGCCTTCGGAGGCGAGCCAGCCCCCGCGGACGGCGTTCATGAGCAGCCCGAGCATTGCCGCCGGCAAAGTCAGCCATTTCGGCACGACCAGCCAGCGCAGGTCGGTGTAGCTCGCGATCAGGGTGACGGTGACGACGCCGCCGAAGAAGATCCAGGCGAAGGCGGCGTCGGGGAAGAAGGGGTGCATGGCGTGCGGGCCTCGCGGGAAGGAGGGTTTTCCCTGCTATCGACAAAAAAAGGGCTTCGGATTGCTCCGAAGCCCTTGGGATTCGCGGAAACCTGGGATCAGGGGCATGCCTGGCCGAGCGGGTTGGCAGAGATAAGCGTCGGGGCGCCGATCAGCGACTGCGGGTCGAAAATGCCCTGGAAGTCGAGGACGTTGTAGCCGTTCAGCGTGCCGACGCAGGGGTTGCCGGGATCGGTGATGCCGGCGAAGCTGAGGGAGTTGTCGAGGTTGATCAGGTTGTTGGCGGCTTCGGCGAACTCGCTGACCAGGGCGAGACGCAGGTACTGGAAGCCGTAGGCGGCCGCGAGGACGACGATCACGAAGTAGAACAGCAGTTCGCTGCTCAGGACGAAGCCAGCGTCGTCGGACCAGAACTTGCGCATCAGATTCTTCATCTCAGTGCCTCTCCAAAGGGTTCCGTGAAAGGGTTCCGTGAAAGGGTTCCGTGAAAGGGTTCCGTGAAAGGGTTCCGTGTGCGTACAGATGCCAGGCCCGAAACGCTCGG
>JAYSSW010000813.1:0-6693 GCA_043720335.1 Planctomycetia bacterium | reverse complement strand
CTTGACCCCGCCGCCTCAGACGGCAGCGGGCTTGAATACGTCACTGCACGCGACTACGCCGGCAGTTCCTTCCCCTTCGTCTCCGGGACGAACCAGATCAGCACCAGGCCGGCCAGGTAGACGACGCAGAGCGACGTGTAGACGTGGGCTTCGGTGGTGCCGGGGAAGTTCGCCTGGAAGAGCGACTTGAGGTTGCCCAATTGCAGCACGCCGATGGCGGCGAGGATGCGGCCGAAGTTGAAGCCGAAGCCCTGCCCGGTCGCCCGAACCGATGTTGGAAAAAGTTCCGGCAGGTAGAGAGGCAGCCAGCCGTAGAACGACGCGGAGATCGCCCCGGTCAGGCAGGCCATGATGAGGAAGGTGGAATTGAACTCGGTGCAGGTGAGGAAGAACGTTGGAATCGCAACCAATGACCCGAGGCAGAGCAGGCAGTAGGTGACGCGGCGGCCGATCCAGCCCCCCAGCGCCGCGGCGACGAGCGTGCCCAGCACGGCGCCGAACGCGGAGGCGGCCTGCGTGAAGGCGGCTGCCGGCGGGCGATCCTCAGCGGCGAGGTGCTTGACCATGTCGCCCGCCCAGGCCGGCGCCTGCTGGATCGTTCCCCAGGTGCCGAGCAGCGCCACGCCGCTCAGGCACGCCGCCAGCAGCATCCGCCGGAGCGTCTCGCGGCCGTCCACAGTGAGGGTGTTGTTGCCGCTGGCCCGTTTCAGGTAGCACCACGCCGGGTAGGTGTAGCCGACGGTCGTGATCGCGATCGCCAGTAGTGATAAGACTGCCTTGAACGCGAACAGCGCACCGGGAGCCGCGCCGATCAGCGGCAGGCCGGTCAGATCGACGGCCCAAAGCACGACCAGGCCGCACGCCGCCATCGAGCCGATCAGCACGCCGATCAGGTCCTGCGACTGCCAATGGGAGGTGGAGCCTTTCTCCTGCTCGTGCAGCCAGCGCTGGGATTCGGGGACGAAGGCGCGGATGAAAAGGGTGAGCAGCGCGGGGAAGGCGCCGACCATCATGAGGAAGCGCCAGCCCTGGTTGCTGAGGAGGTGGTCGGCCCAGGCTTCGGGGACAAAGACGGCGATCAGCAGGCCGCGTGTCTCGCCGAGCATTTCATGGACGCCGAAGCCGATGAGGGCGGCGATGAGGTAGCCGACGTTGGCGGCGGCGCCGATGAGACCGGCGAGGAAGGCGCGGGAGCGGTTGGGCCAGATCTCGGTGATGAGGGCCACGCCGAGCGACCATTCGCCCCCCATGCCGAGGGCGGCGACGAAGCGGTAGACGCCGATCTCCCAGGCGGTGGTGGCGAAGCCGCACAGGGCGCTGACGAGGGCGTAGACGAGGACGGAGAGCATCATGGAGCGGACGCGACCGATGCGGTCGCCGAGCCAGCCGAAGAGGACGCCGCCGGTGGCCGCCCCGATGAGGAAGAAGGAAGTGATGACCCCCTGCCACTGCTGGCGAGCGGCGGAGCCAACGAGTTCGTCGAGGGCGTCGCGCTGGACGAGGGGGAAGAGACCCATCTCGAAGCCGTCGAAGAGCCAGCCGAGCAGGGCGGCGAGCAGGGCCATCCATTTGCCGAAGTCGGAGGCGGCGGGCTTGGGGAGAGGAGCTTCGTTGGGATTCATGCGTCGCCAGCGGGGTCGAGGTTGCGGAGCCGGTCAAGGGGCGTCCGCCAGCATAGGCGATTGCTGGGCCGCGTCAACGAAATAGCGAGGCGAAGTGGCCCTGAGCCCGAAGCGCCAGCGAGGCAGCACGCGCGCCGCTGCCAAGTGCGCCGTTCGTGTCCGAACTGCCGACGCGGAGCGAGGAACGCCACGGGCGCGCATCGGCGCGCGTGCTGCCTCGCTTGGCGCTTCGGGCTCAGGGGGATGCCCAGCGCAAGAATCGCACGCGGCGAGCGAAGTGGCCGAGCCAGTGGAGCGACCCCGCCAGCAGCACCCCCCCGCCCGCTGTCGCTATAAATGCAAGCATGCAAACCACGGGGGATCGCTGGCCTTCGTCGCTCGCGGAGCTGCCGGCCTGGCTGGAGGCGTCCGACGGCTTCGCGCCGCTTGTCGACGCGCTGAAGCAGGGCCGCGCCGTCACCGTCGATGGCACCTGGAACTCGTCGGCGGCGCTGGTCGCAGCTACGCTTGGCCGGCACGCGCCGCGATCTTTGTTGGTCGTGCTGGCCCACGCCCGCAGCCTCGATCCGTGGTCGGAGGATCTGCTGCACTTCACCGGGCATCGGCCGACGCTGCTGCCCGCCTGGGACGAGCTGCCGACCGCCGACACCGTGATCGACGACGTGGGCAGCCAGCGGATGCGCGTGCTGAAGCAGCTCGACGGCGACCGTCCGCCGCCGCTGCTGGTGACGACGATCCAGGCGCTGCAGCAGCCGGTGCCGACGCGCGAGCAGATGAGCCGGCTGCGGCGGCGACTGCGCGCCAACCAGTCGACGCCGCTCGACGAGCTGCTTGCGTGGCTCGTCGAACACGGCTTCCAGCGCATGGAGGCCGTCGAGATTCCCGGCGAGTTCAGCGTGCGCGGCGGCATCCTCGACGTCTTCTCCCCCGACGCCGAAGCCCCCTACCGCATCGAGTTCGTCGGCGACGAGATCGACTCGATCCGCCCGTTCGACCCCGACACGCAGCGCAGCCTGGGCGACGTGCAGGCGGTCGACCTCGCCGCCCCGGTTCGCCCCACGACCGGCAGCGACATGATGCGAGGCCACCTGTGCAACTACCTGCCCCCCGGCTCGTGGACGATGCTCGTCGAACTCGCCGAGCTGGAGGAGCAGGGCAAATTCTACCTCGAACGCGTCGAGGACCAGACCGGGCTGTTCCACGTCAACGGCGTCTTCCAGCAGCTGGTGCAGTTCCCCAGCATCCGCCTGTCGACGCTGCCGGCGGTCAGCATGGAGACGACGCACCACCTCCGCGTCGAGTCGGTCGAACGCTTCAGCGGCGACGTCACCAAGGTTCGCGACGAGATCGACAGCGCCGCCAGCAACGACCTCGTGCTGATCGCCTGCCACAACGAGGCCGAGCGCAAACGGCTCGGCGACGTGCTCTCGGCGGGCAAGCTGATGCAGGCCGGGCGGCTCCGGCTCGTCCTCGGCAGCGTCCACGCCGGCTTCCGCCTCATCTACGCCGGCGACGCCGTCGCGGCGAAACCCGAGACGCCGCAACCCGCCCCCGTGAAGCGCACGCGGAAGAAAGCTCCGCCCGCCAGTGCCGACGAACCAGCGGCCGGCGTCGGCACGCCGATGTCGATTGTCGTGCTCGGCGACCATGAGCTGTTCCACCGCGAGCAGACACGCACGGTGCTGCCCCGGCGCCAGCTTGAATCGCGGGCCATCGACAGCTTCCTCGACTTGCAGGAGGACGACCTCGTCGTCCATCTCAGCCACGGCATCGCCCGCTTCCGCGGCATGCACATGCTGGAGAAGAACGGCCAGCGCGAGGAGCACCTCATCCTCGAATTCGCGGGCAAGTCGAACGTTTACGTCCCGGCGTCGAAGATCGACCTGGTGCAGAAGTACGTCGGCGGCTCGCGCAGCGACCCCGAACTCTCCAAGCTTGGCGGCGGGGCCTGGCAGCGCAAGAAGGACAAGGCACAGGCCGCCGTCATGGACCTGGCCAGCGAGATGATCGAGCTGCAGGCCCTCCGCGAAGCCCAGCCCGGCATCGCCGTCCCACACGACAGCGACTGGCAGCGCGAGTTCGAAGCCGCGTTCCCGTATCAAGAGACGCCCGACCAGCTCACCTCCCTCGCCGAGATCAAGCGCGACATGGAACGCCCCCGACCCATGGACCGCCTCCTCTGCGGCGACGTGGGCTACGGCAAGACCGAACTCGCCATGCGCGCCGCCTTCAAGGCCATCGACAACGGCAAGCAGGTCGCCGTCCTCGTCCCCACCACCGTCCTCGCCGAGCAGCACTTCCGCACCTTCTCCCAGCGCATGGCCGAATACCCGTTCACCGTCGAGGTCATCAGCCGCTTCCGCACGGCAGGCGAACAAAAGCGCATCATCAAGAAGCTCGCCGAGGGGACCATCGACATCGTCATCGGCACGCACCGGCTCGTCTCGAAGGACGTCCACTTCAAGGAGCTGGGCCTGGTCGTCATCGACGAGGAACAGCGCTTCGGCGTCGAGCACAAGGAGAAGCTGAAACGGCTGAGGCAGATGGTCGACGTGCTGACGCTGACCGCCACGCCGATCCCGCGCACGCTCCACCTCTCCCTGCTGAACCTGCGCGACATCAGCAACCTGGAGACCGCGCCTCAGGGTCGGCTCCCCATCGAGACGCGCATCGTCCGCTTCGACCCGCAGCTGATCCGCCACGCCATCCTGCGCGAGCTGAACCGCGACGGGCAGGCGTACTTCGTCCACAACCGCGTGCACAACATCTTCGAGATCAAGAAGGTGCTGCAGTCGATCGTGCCCGAGGCGCGCATCGTCGTCGCGCACGGCCAGATGCACGAGGACGAACTGGAGGAGGCGATGGTCCGCTTCGTGCAGAAGCAGGCCGATATTTTGGTCGCCACGACGATCATCGAGAGCGGCCTGGACATCCCCAACGCGAACACGATCTTCATCAACGAGGCCGACCACCACGGCCTGGCCGACCTGCACCAGCTGCGCGGGCGCGTCGGCCGCTACAAGCACCGCGCCTACGCCTACATGCTGGTCGGCAGCGAGAAGGCGGTCTCGCCCAACGCCTCGCGCCGCCTCAAAGCCATCGAGGAATTCACCGACCTGGGCGCCGGCTTCAAGATCGCGATGCGCGACCTGGAGATCCGCGGCGCGGGCAACATCTTGGGCACGCAGCAGTCTGGGCACATCGCGGCGGTCGGCTACGAGCTGTACTGCCAGCTGCTGGAGAACGCCGTCCGCAGCCGCAAGAAGATGCCGCTCAAGACGCCGCTGGAGGTGACGATCGACCTCCCCTGGCCCGCGTACCTGCCGCGCGACTACGTCACGGGGCAGAAACAGAAGATCGAAGTTTATCGCCGCCTGTCGCGCATCCGGCAGCTCGACCGGCTGGGGGATTTCCGCGCCGAGCTGCGCGACCGCTACGGCCCCGTCCCGCGCCCCGTCGAATGGCTGCTCCGCTTCGCCGAACTGCGCATTCTCGCGGGGCGCTGGCAGGTCGCCTCGCTGCACCTGGAGGGAAAACTCGCCGAGCCGGTCCCTTCGCTGGAGCCGCAGGCGATCGACGCGACCGGATCGGTCGATATGGTGCTGCACTACCGCAACGCGAAGAAGATGGAGCGGCTGGCGAAGCGGGAGCATCCGCGCCTGCGCGTGGTGGACGAGAAGAGCGCGTACTTCCGGCTGAAGACGGTTGAGTTCGAGCCGCTGCCGCTGTACGAGACGCTCAAACATCTCTTGCGTTTGCCCGACCGGACGGTATAACCCGCAGTCCACGGATGGACTTGGCTCGTTCTGCGGAGGCGGGGCATGATGCGGTGCAATCGCTGGTTGGGCGTCGCGATCACCAGTTTGACGGGATTGATCCTCACGGGCTGCCTGTCGAACGGCCCGGAGATGGACGTCCTGTCGCGCCGCTCGCTGGCGGACGATTTGAGCGAGCCGCGCAAGCAGACCGCGCGGGCGCAGTTCCCGGAGAAGAAAGGCCCGACGCTGGAGCGGCCGACGCCGACGCAACCAACTCAGTTGATCCAGCCAGCGTTCCCGCCCGTGACAGGTTCGCCGATCCAGCCCGCGAGCCTGGTGAGCCGGGGGAGCGCGCGGGTGACGGTGCGCGCGTGGGTGAACACGAAGCCGATCTTCGAGGACGAGGTGCAGCAGATGGCGGGGCCGGAGATGCGCCGCGTGATGGCGCTGTCCGAGCCGCAGCGGTCGGAGGAGACGGCGAAGGTGTACAACAACGCGCTCGATTTGCTGGTTGAGCAGGAAGTGATCTACCAGGACGCGATGAAGAAGCTGGAGAAGTTCAACCCGACGGCGATCACGAAGCTGAAGACGGTGGTCGACCAGGAGTTCGAGAAGCAGATCCGCAAGCTGCGCGAGGCGGGGGTGCCGGAGGAGCAGATCAAGGAGTCCGAGCCGATCGCCCGGCGGCTGATGGAGCGCAGCCTGATCTCGATGGAGTACGCCCGCAACAAGATCAAGGGGCACCTCGACTCGGTGGTGAACCTGGAGACGATCCGCGACTACTACGACGCGCACAAGAACGAGTTCCAGACTGTCGACAAGGTGGTGTGGCAGGACGTGTTCCTGGCGGTCGGCGCCAAGCATTCGACGGTGGCCGAGGCACGCCGTTTCGCCGAGCAGGTGCTGACGCAGTCGCGCGACTTCAAGGAGCTGCTGCCGCACGACGACGGCGACAGCAAGTTCCGCAATGGAGACGGGCTGGGCCAGCGCCGCGGCGAGATCCGCCCCGCCGAGCTGGAGGACCATTTGTTCAGCTTGAAGGAGGGTCAGATCGGCCCGATCGTCGAGTTCCCCGGCGGCGTGCACGTGTTCCGCGTGCAGAAGCGCGAGCACGCCGGCCAGATGCCGCTGGACGACGGCGTGCAGAAGCAGATCCGCCGCAAGATGGAGAACCAGATCGCCGAGCGCGAGTACAAGCGCATCGCCCGCGAACTGAAGCAGCGCGCCGTGGTGCGGGTGGAGCGGGAGTAGGGGTGATGCGTTTTCAAGCCCTACCATGAGCGCAGCGATTGGGGGGGTTCGGACCCCCACCA
>JAYSSW010000812.1:0-6694 GCA_043720335.1 Planctomycetia bacterium | reverse complement strand
CCTGGGCGACATCGGCGACGCCTACCCCGACCACGACCCGCAGCACAAGGACCGCGACTCGCGCTTCTTCGTCGAGGAAACGCTGAAGAAGCTGCGTGACAAAGGCTGGCGGCTGGTCAACGTCGACCTGACGATCTTCGCCCAGGAACCGAAGCTCGGTCCCGTCAAATCGCGCATGCGCGAGCACCTGGCCGCGATGCTGGGGCTGCCCGCCGACGCCGTCAACGTGAAGGCGAAGACGGGCGAGAAGGTCGGCGCCATCGGCCGCGCCGAGGCGATCGGCTGCCAGGTGGCCGTGCTGATCGAGAAGGACATATAGCCCCGCTTGCCGGGCGTGACGCGCGATCCACGCCGGTTCGATGAATCCTGATCGTGAGTCGCGCCGCACCCCCGGCAAGCCGGGGGCTATATGGGGATCAATCTGAGATCCGCAATCTGAAATCTGCAATCATTCGAGGTAGGTCGATGGAAAGCAACCTGCGGGTGTACAACACGCTGACCAAGCAGAAGGAGCCGTTCCGCACGGTCGTGCCGGGCAAGGTCGGCATGTACCTGTGCGGCCCCACGGTCTACAAGCCGAGCCATCTGGGGCACATGGTCGGCCCGGTCATCTTCGACACCGTCAAGCGCTACCTCGCGTACCTGGGCTACCAGGTCAACTTCGTCGTCAACATCACCGACATCGACGACAAGCTCATCCTCGAAGCCCCCAAGCAGAACGTCACCGTGTCGGAACTCGCCGAGCGCATCACCAAGGACTACGTCGACAACCTGCACAAGCTGAACGTCGTCGGCATCGACCAGATGCCGCGCGCGACGCACTTCATCCCGGAGATCCTCAGCATCATCCAGGGGCTCATCGACAAGGGCTTCGCGTACCCCGCCGCCGGCGACGTCTACTTCGACGTGACGAAGGACGAGGACTACGGCAAGCTGTGCCACCGCGACCCGGAGCAGCTCGAAGCGGGGGCGCGCATCGAGGTCAACGACCGCAAGCGCAGCCCCGGCGACTTCGCCCTGTGGAAAGGCGCCAAGCCGGGCGAGCCGTTCTGGGACAGCCCCTGGGGCCAGGGGCGCCCCGGCTGGCACATCGAGTGCTCCGCCATGAGCATGAAGCTCCTCGGCCGCACCCTCGACATCCACGGCGGCGGACTCGACCTGCAGTTCCCCCACCACGAGAACGAGCTGGCCCAGTCCGAATCGTTCAACGACGTGCCGTTCGTGAACTTCTGGATGCACAACGGCCTGCTCAAGATCGACGGCGAGAAAGTCTCCAAGTCGCATGAGGAGAAGCAGAAGAAGAAAGCGACCCTGATCGTCAGCGAAGTCCTCGACAAGCACAACCCGGAAACCGTCCGCTTCCTGCTGCTGGCGACGCACTACCGCCGGCCCATCGACTACAGCGAAGACCGCTTGCAGGAAACCAAACGCGCCCTCGACGGCTTCTACCGCTTCTTCGAGCGGTTCCAGCGCGTCAGCGGCGCCAGCTTCCACGACCTGCAAGCCCCCAAGGCCCGGCGCAGCTTCGAGGCGGGCGAGCCAGGCACCGACTTCATCGTCGAGATCGTTCGCCTGTGGACCGAGTTCCTCGGCCACATGGACGACGACTTCAACACCGGCGGCGCCATCGGCATCCTGCACGAGCTGCTCACCGCCCTCAACCGCTTCGCCGACCTGCGCAAGCTGGAGGAAGGCGGCGCCGCCCCCGCCGACCTGCGCGCGTTCCAGCGCGGCGTGCTGGTGCTGAAGGAGTTCAGCCAAATCCTCGGCATCTTCCACAAGCCGGTCGTGAAGGCGGAGGCCGACGACGTGTCGCACCACCTCGTGAGCGGCCTGATGCAGCTCCTCATCGACCTGCGCGCGGAAGCGCGCAAGACGAAGAACTTCGCCCTCGGCGACCAGATCCGCAAACGCCTCGTCGATCTCGGCGTCACGCTGGAGGACCGCCCGGCGGGGACGATCTGGCGCAAGGAGTGACAAGGATGGGGAGATGTCGCCCCCAAGCCCCAGGATGAGCGAAGCGATTCCTGGGGGTTCCGACCCCCACCAATCGCGTTGCTCATGGTGGGGCTTGGGGGTGATGAAACATCGAACATCGCCCGAAAAGGACTTTCCCATGGCACGCCTCCCGACGCCTCGACGCATCCTGGGGATCGACCCGGGGCTGCACATCACCGGCTACGGCGTCCTCCAGGTCGGGCCGGTCCGTCCCATCGTCTGCGAAGCGGGAATCATCCGCACGGCCGACGACGGCGCAACCGACATGGCGGAGCGCCTCATCAGCGTGTACAACGGCGTGGTGGAGGTGCTCGACCAGTACCAGCCCGAAGTCATGGTCATCGAGCAGCTCTACGCCCACTACAACCATCCGCGCACGGCGATCCTCATGGGGCACGCGCGCGGCGTCATCTTCCTGGCGGCGGCGCTGCGGAAGGTGCCGGTTGTCAGCTACAACGCCACGCGGATCAAGAAGACCGTGACGGGGAGCGGCCGGGCGCCCAAGGACCAGATGCAGCGGACCATCCAGCGCGAGCTGGGGCTGGCGAACCTCCCCGATCCCCCCGACGTGGCCGACGCCTTGGCCGCCGCCCTGTGCCATTACTACCAGCAGAAATGGCCCCTGGAAGGAACCGCATGATCACCCGCATCACCGGCGTCGTCAACCGCGTCCTCGACGAGGAGATCCGGCTCCAGGTCAACGCCCTTGAATACCAGGTCATGGTCCCCGAGTTCGTCCGCCGACTTTTGCAACATCGCGTCGGCGAAACCGTCACGCTGCACACCACCCACTACTTCGAGGGGAACCCCGCCCATGGCCGCATGGTCCCCCGCCTGATCGGCTTCAGCGCCGAAGCGGAGCTGGATTTCTTCGACCTGTTCTGCACCGTCGACAAGGTCGGCGTCCGCAAGGCGATGAAAGCGCTGGTCCGCCCGGTGAAGGAGATCGCCGACGCCATCCAGCGCCAGGATCCGAAATGGCTCACGACGCTCCCCGGCATCGGCTCGGCCACGGCGGAGCAGATCGTCGCCACGCTCAAACGCAAGGTCACCAAGTACGCCCTGATGTCGGGCGCAGTCACCGCCGAAGGAGCGGTCCAGGCGAATGTTGATGGCAACGTGCTCGAAGACACCTATCAAGCGCTGTTGAGCGTTGGCCACAGCCCCCTCGAAGCCCGCGAACGGCTCGACAAGGCCCTCGCCGGCGACAAGTCCTACAAGACCGTCGAGGAGATGCTGCTCGCGATCTACTCGCAAGCGAGGTGAAAGCCCAGGGACAGCCGTCCCTGGGTCGTCAAATCCCCAGGGACGCCGTCCCTGGCGCTCACGGCGAGATGCATCCGCATCGGTTCCGTTCGACCACGAGACTCACACCATGGCCCGGCAAGCGATCGTCCAGGCGGAAGTCCCCGGCGGGGGCGACGACAACGGCGGAGGCGGCGATGACAAGAAACGCGACGCCGCCCTGCGCCCGCGCCTGCTCCGCGAAGTCATCGGCCAGAAAGCCATCGTCCAGCGGCTCGGCATCCTCCTCAAAGCCCATAAGAAGAACAAGGAAACGCTCGGCCACATCCTGTTCGACGGCCCCCCAGGACTCGGCAAGACCACCTTCGCCACCGTGCTCCCCAACGAACTCGGCACCACCATCCAGATGACCAGCGGCCCCGCCCTCAGCAAGCCCAGCGACCTGATGCCCTTCCTCACCAACGCCACCGAAGGCTCCATCCTGTTCATCGACGAGATCCACCGCCTGCCCAAAGTCGCCGCGGAGTTCATCTACCCGGCGATGGAGGATTTCCGCATCGACATCGTCCTGGGCGAAGGGATGAACGCCCGCACGATCTCGATGCCGCTCAAGCGGTTCACGCTGATCGGGGCGACCACGCGCAGCGGCATGCTCTCCAGCCCCATGCGCGACCGCTTCAAGATGCAGGAGCACCTCGACTACTACACGGTGGAGGAGCTGGCCCAGATCGTCACGATCAACGCCCGCAAGCTCAACACGCCGATCACGCAGGACGCGGCCATCGAACTGGCGCGGCGCAGTCGCGGCACGCCGCGCGTCGCCAACGCGCGGTTGTGGTGGGCGCGGAACTACGCCGTCAGCGAAGCGGACGGCAAGATCGACCTGCCGATCGCGAAGGCGGCGCTGGCGATGGCGGAGGTCGACATCGCCGGGCTGGACAAGCAGGACCGCCGCTATCTGGAGACGCTCATCAACGTCTTCGACGGGGGACCGACCGGGGTCGAGGCGATCGGGGCGACGATGAATCTGCCTTCTGAAACGCTGAGCGACGAGATCGAACCGTACCTGCTGCGGGAGCAGATGATCATCCGCACGCCGCGTGGCCGGATGGCGACGCCGCAGGCGTACCAGCATCTGGGCAAGCCCGTGAAGAATCCGGGTGAAATTCGCCCCCACCAGGGCGAGCTTTTTGAATAAGATACAAATAGGCGAAGAGTGGGATGAGCGAAGAAGCTCGCCTTGGATGTGTCTTTTTGTACACATTCCAGGGAGTGGTTTTTCAGTTCCCGGTAGTCAGCTCGCTCTGGATTGCCTATATTAACAGTTGTCTGAGAGCCCTCAACTTGCGTGCCTCGCGGTCGAGGTCCATGCCTTCGGAGAATGGATTTTCCAGGTATTCCTGCCGCATTGTCTGTCGACTTACCTCTTTAGGAGAGCGGACCTGGATGTCACGTACACTCACCATCCTCTTCCGACGTGATCCCTCCCGAGATCGGCAAAGCGAGAACATCCATTTCGAAGGCTACCAGCCTTTGTGGCCCGATGGCCGTCCGGTCGGGGTGGCGATGGATGCGTTTTGCAAGCACGGTCAGCGTCTTCTCGGCCTGGGAAAGCATCTCGCGGGTTGCCATGAGAAGCTGATCAAGCTGGTCTGCTTGCCCATCGCAGGCCGTGACGACGACCTCAACCGCATCCCGGGCTACCGGGTTCGCCGCTTCTTCATCGAGCGGCAGGGGCAGGTCGGCACCCTCCATTTCATGGACGGCACGCCGACGACCACCCTCTTCGACCTGACCCGCGACGACGCCAAGGTCCTTCACTGGGTTGGACTTCCGTCCGTGGCGGACGGCGATGTCCAGTGGTTCGACCTGGCTGCGGTGGAGGTGGACGCCATCGTCCCCGCCGCACGGCCCCGGATGCACGCCGTCGAAGCCTGAGTCGGTTCCGATGCAGCAACTTCAAGAAGCGGGCCGATGTGGCCCGCTTCTTTCGTTTTCCGGTGTCTTTGTTTAGGAAACATGAAAAACCAACTTCCCGAAATGGGGGAAGAGATGAGCATCCCTCTCCCCCTTACGGGGAGAGGGACCGAGGGTGAGGGGTCGTCCCACGTCAGGAAACGAAAAATGCATGGAACCCCAATTCCTGATGAGGTTAGGCGAACGGCTTGCGTAAGCTGGCCGGTAGAAATCTCAGTCGCTGCAAATCTGGACCGGCCCGCTTACGCAGGCCGTTCGCCGACTTTTCGAGATTTCAACGATCCCCGACGTGGGATGTCCCCTCACCCCCGACCCCTCTCCCCGTAAGGGGGAGAGGGGAGCAAGCGGGTTTCCTCAAACCGCGAATGGATTGCTTCCTCTCCCCGGAACAGGTAAACAAGCACCGGTCCTTCGTCCCAACAAGAGAATCAAGCATGGCCCGCAAGAAACCGACCAAGAGCGAACTGACAACGCCCGTCGAAGCGATCAAGCACACCAAGGAAGCACGCACTAACATCCCCACGCGCGAACTCGAAAGTTTCGCGGCGAAGGACGAGAACGCGCCCCCCAGGATGCTCTACCCGCGCGACCCGTCGCTCGATCCGCAGCTGGTTTGGAAGGGCAAGGACGAGCTTGACGCTCAGCCGCTCGAAGTGCCGGCCGTGCCGATCTACATCCAAGAGAAGGTCCACCCGCAGGCGCTCATCGACGACCTGCGCCGCCGCGCCCAGGAAGGCCAGCCGCACGAGCTCAACCTCTTCGCCGACTTCAACGGCATGGAGGACGACTTCGCGAAGAAGGTCGATTTCTACCAGCACGACCAGCACTGGACGAACCGCCTCATCCTCGGCGACAGCCTGCTCGTGATGACCAGCCTCGCCGAGAAGGAACGCCTCAAGGGGCGCGTCCAGATGATCTACCTCGATCCCCCCTACGGCATCAAGTTCGGCTCGAACTGGCAGGTTTCCACCCGCAAGCGCGATGTGAAGGACGGCAAGGCGGAAGACCTCGTCCGCCAGCCCGAGCAGGTCAAGGCGTTCCGCGACACCTGGGAACAGGGCATCCATTCCTATCTCGCCGTCCTCCGCGACCGCCTCGTCCTTGCCCGCGAACTTCTCACCGATTCCGGCAGCGTCTTTCTCCAAATTGGTGACGAGAACGTGCATTTGGTGCGAAGCGTATTGGATGAAGTGTTTGGAAGCGAGAATTGCATTTGCCAAATCGCATTCAAGAAGACTACCGGACAGACATCGGAATTTCTGCCATCAATCAGCGACTACGTGATTTGGTTCGCAAAAAATAGAACAGCCGTGAAGTATCGCACGCTTTACAAGCTCCGCGAACTTGGAGAGGAAGGAGCTGATGCATATTACGACGGCTCGAAAGTACATCAATTAGCAAGTTCCGCTGGGGCGGCGTACCGCGCCCAGGGGTGGAGGAAGTAGCTGACCACATGGCTGGGCAGCCGAGTCAA
>JAYSSW010000811.1:0-3183 GCA_043720335.1 Planctomycetia bacterium | reverse complement strand
GGAAAGCCCAGGGCTGCTGCCCTGGGGATTTGCATACCCAGGGCAGCAGCCCTGGGCTTTCATCACTTCTCTGTTTTCGGACGTGGGATCCGCTCTCTCTCATCCCCGAATCCACCCTCTTCCTTTTACGGTTTCCTCCGCGAGTCGCCAGCGACGAACGCGAGCTGCTTGCGGCCCAGGGCTTCGTCCAGGTCGGCCAGCGCCTGCATCAGCTGGATGAACAACTTGCGCGGCACCGGCAGCGGCGACTGCCGCTTCGCGAAATGCCACGCCATCGTCGCGCTCGCGCGCAGCTTGCGGCGCTGCCACCAGCCCGTGTTCGGGAACGCGATCGGCATCGCTGCGGCGCTCTCCAGCAGGCCTGGCGGAGCGCTGCGCAGCCACCAGTCGAGCGACAGCATGCGCGCCTCCTCCCACAGGTTGTTTTTCGTCAGCAGCGCGTCGGCGCGCTGCTCCGCCAGCGGCAGCGTGCTCGGGCCGGCGGCGTGCGGGCCGACCAGCAGCGGCACCGCCGTCTCCAGCGAGTGCTTCGTCTCCAGCAGCTTCTTGCCCGCGTACAGGATCAGCGCGAACGTCGCCAGCGCCAGCATGAACTGCACGATCCGGCTGCCGAACCCGCCGTCGAGAAGCAGGTGGTGGAAGAACCGCTCGTCCTCCAGCCCGCGCAGCAAGCGGTTGATGAGCTTCACCGTCGGCATCGGCAGCGGCGGGATCGGCGGCGACAGGTTCACGTCGAAGCTCTTCACGATCTCGCCGTCGAAGACGAACAGCGCCTTGGTGCGGCGCCGCTTGTTGTTGGTCTCGCCGAGCCAGTCGACGCAGTTGACGGCGAAGGCGAAGTTGTCGTTGTCGGGCTGCAGCAGCATGCCGTTCATGAAGGCGCCGTGCCCCGCCAGCGCGACGACGCGCCCCACGGCGGGCGAGCCGGCGGCGGAGCCGTAGATCGCGCCCGACGCCTGCTGGCGCCGCCTCACTTCGCGGTAGCTGGCGAGTGGCTCCAGGTCGAAGTTGATGTCGGGGAAGAGCTGCCCCGGCGCGTTGGTCGCGATCCCCTGCGTGAACGGCTCCAGCTCCTTGTCCTTGTTCGCCTTCAAAAAAAGCGGATGCTTCCCCAGGAACTGGTCGGGCAGCAGCATCGGGCATTGCTGCATTCCCCGGTAGGTCGCTGTGGGGGGCTGGAACACCTTCACGTCGGAGACGAAGAAGCCGAGCGGCGACAGGTAGCGCTGGGCCGCGTAGTCGGTGGCGACGAGGACGTTGCCGCCTTTCGTGTGGAACTCGGCGAGGGCCTCGCGCGAGACGCCGAGCTGGTTGGCTTTGCCCAGGTCGCCGAACAGCACCAGCAGCGTGTCGGTCGGATCGGCGGCGGTGAATTCGTCAACCGTCGCGAGCGGCTTGAGGTTGTAACGCTGCAGCAGGAAGCAGGCCACCTCGCTGCCGTCGAAGGGGACGATTTTCTTGGCGTCCTTCTTCTCGGCGTCCTGCGCGACGGCGGGCGACGCGAGAAGCAGCGCGACAAGGAAGGCGACCGCGAGGCGTTTTGATCCCCCCTGAGCCCGAAGCGCGAGCGAGGCCGCACCGCGCGACGGTGCAAGGTTTGGCGTGTCCCGTTGGCCGATGCGAAAGCGAGGCGTGCCGTTCCGGGCGGCTCTCGCTGCGCGAGTCGCCGGTCCCTTGATTCGGCGCGGTCGCGCGGTGCGGCCTCGCTCGCGCTTCGGGCTCAGGGGGGATGCGTCCGATGAACGATTCATGCGGCGCTCGCTTCGGCGAGCTGGGCTAGCGAGTCGCGCGCCTGCGCTCGTTCATCTGGGGTCAGCGCCTCGTCGCCGGTCGTGTAGCGGGCGGTCTCGTACAGGTCGGCCAGCGACCGGGCGGCGTCGCGGCACTGCTTCAGACGCTTCGTCCACTGCTCAGCCACCACGCGGTGGTTCCACGGTTTGGCGCCGATCCCCAGCTTCCAGATCGCCAGGTAGTCGAACGCCTGCACCAGTTCGGTGCGCGTCTTGACGGCGTGCAGATCGACGGGGCAGGGGCCGATGGCGCTCGCCAGTGCGACCTTCGGGCGGCGCTTGCGGGCGAAGTTCCACAGCTGCCAGGCGACGAGGATGGCGACGACGAGGATCAGCACGAGGAAGATGCCGTTGCTGCTGATGGAGGGCATGCCGCCGCCGAAGTTGGGGAGTTTCGGGCCGCCGCCGAAGTTGGGGCCGGCCCAGTTGGGGCCTTTGAACTGGGGCAGCTGGAGGTTCATCCCCTGGAGGTTGGGCTTGGGCAGGTTCTTCAGGCCGTCGAGGGCGCCTTCGCCCCAGTTCCAGGCCATCTTCTCGGGCAGTCGCAGCTTGTCGGTGAAGCCGCCCCAGTCGCCGTCGCCGAGCTTGCCCCCGAGATTGTCGCCCAACTTGCCCGCCCAGTCGCCGGCGTTGAAGTTGCCTTGCAGGTCCTCGAAGGCGCCCTTCCACGCGGGCGAATCCTTCAGCCAATCGCCGAGGTTCGAGTTCTCGGCGTTCTTCATGAACTTCTCGGCCAGCTCGGCGAACTTCTCCTTGGCGTTGCCTGCGTCGGGCACGTTCTTGGGCAGGTCGATCTTCGGCGGGTCGACCAGGTTGCCGTTCTGCTTCCACGGATCGACCGGGTCGCCGAAGTTCGTCTTCGGGCCGGTCCACTTCTGCATGTTCTCCATCAGCTTCTTGAGCTGGTCGGGGGACCAGGTGTTGTCCTTGGCCTGCTTGTTCTTCCAGGCGTCGAGCATCTTCTGGAAGGCCGGGTTGCCCGCGTCCATGCCCTTGAGGTCGTTGAGGTTGAAGTCGCGGAGCATCTGTTCGAGCATCTGCTTCATCGGGCCGGCGTCCTTGGCCTGGTCGATCTGCTGCTTGAGCAGGTCTTCGAGGTTGCCGTTGAACGCGAAGCGGATGTAGCGTTCGGGTTGCTTGCCGGGTTCCTGCAATTCGTCGAGGCGGATCGTCTGCGCGTGCGCCGCCGAGCCGAGCAGCGCGGAGGCCAGGCAGGCGACGAGAAGGGGGAGGAAGGTTTTCATGAGGGATGCCCCTTGCGTGGGGTGGAGTGTCGATCAAGCCCGCTGCCGATAGGCGGCGGGGTGGCGCCATGTGAAGTTGTGACCCCGCCGCCTCAGACGGCAGCGGGCTTGCCCATACCATAGAGTGTAAACCCCGCCCCTTCCGCGTG
>JAYSSW010000810.1:0-3185 GCA_043720335.1 Planctomycetia bacterium | reverse complement strand
CTGCCAGGTGGTTTCGAGAGCGTGGTGGAACTCGTCGAGGTGGATCGGCTTGAGGAAGTACTGCGACACGCCCGCGTTCATGCACTCGCTGAGGGCTTCGTCCTCGACGCCGACCGTGAGGACGATGATGGCGATCTCCGGCCAGCGCCGCTGGATCTCCCGGACCAGCCAAAGCCCGCCGCGTCCGGGCATGCGCAGGTCGGTGACGACGACAGGGGTGAGCTGTTGCTCCAGCAGCCGGATCGCCGCCTCGGCGGACGGCGCCGACTGGCATTCGAAGGAGAAGGACCGAGCCGCCCGCGACAGCACGTCGAGGATCGCAGGCTCGTCGTCCACCAGAGTCACGCGCGGTTTCGTGCAGTTCGCCAAGGCGGCCATGCAGTACCCCTGTGTGTCAGACCTAATCCCGTGGTCTTTGACGGAAGAAAAACTTGGGCGGCCGCAGTCCGTTGAGAGGGGCTGAGTGGTCAGCCTGGGAATCGTCCTTGAAGGGATCGCCTCGCCGTCAAACCGGTCCATTCCAGATGGTGAGGGAACTTTGACAAGGTAGCATGCTAACCGATCCGCCATCCAGCATGCAAGAAAATGCAGCGATTATTCCGGCAATGACGGCGTCGAGTATGTCGGTTGTAGCGATTGAAGGGAATTCGCGACGCGAGTTGCTGCATGGAATTCCCGATCCGCAGGCCGTCCTCATTTCGCGGGCTTCGCTCCAACCGCCTGCTTCTCCTGACGTTGGAGGTCGCTGTAGGGCTTGCGGTACAGCCACCAGACCAGGCCCGCCGAAACGATCAGGCATGCTGCGATGATCCAAGGCCATGCCTGCATCAGCGAACCGGTCAAGGTCTCCTCCGAAAAGTCGGAAAGTGCAACACTGGCGAGCAGCACGCTGTTGTGCAGGAAGTGCAGGCAGATCGCGGGGAGCAGGCTGCGGCTGCGAACGGTCAGCAGGCTGAGCACCACGCCGAGCAGGAACATCGGCAGGAACAAAAACACGTTCATGTGGTACGCCGCGAACAGGAACGCGCTGAGCAGCACCGCGTTGCGGGGCCGGAAGCGCCGGTGCAGGCCGCGCAGCAGGAAGCCGCGGAAGGCGATCTCCTCGCAGACCGCGGGCAGCAGCGCGAACGCCAGCAGCGCCGTCAGGTCCTGCCCTTCCGCGAAGGGCTCGCCGTGGTTGATCGCCCGGAGGATGTCGATGAGCGGATGGCGCCCTTCCAGCAGTTCCGGCCGCCAGACCGACACCGCCTGCGACAAGGCCGCCAAGGGGGGCAGCAGCAGCAGCGCCAGCACGGCGGCCAGCCCCAGCTCGCGCCAGCGCGGCCAGTGCAGGTAGAGCGCGTGGCGTGGCTGGGTGTTCAGCATCAGCGCCATCATCAGCGGCGGGAACGCGACGAACGCGACCAGCACGATGCTCGCGTGCACCTCCAGCGGCCACCGCGCGCCAAGCCCCATCGAGAACCAGCGCAGCCCCAGCACCAGCGCGAAGCAGAAGAACGCCTGGGCGGTCGTGGGCAGCGGCTCCTTCTCGCGCAGCAGCGACTTCAGCCACAGCTTGATGTCGAGCCGCTCCGCCTCGCGGAACAGCACCTCCTCGCGCTGGAACTGCTCGATCGCCCAGCGCAGCGCCAGCCAGCTGTAGACGCCGATCGGCAGCAGCACGGCCGGGAAGTAGACCCACGGGATCTGCCGCCAGGTCGTCGCGGTCATCAGCTTCTGCATCAGCAGCGCGACCCCGGTCACCGGGACCATGCTGTAGAACGGGCTGAGTTCGACCCCCGGCGCCAACGTCAGGAAGATGAGCGGCATCGTCACCAGGAAGAGCGGCATCAGGTAGTACTGCCCTTCCTTCGAGCTGCGGGCGTAGGCGCCGATCGACAAGCTCACCGCGCTGAACAAGGCCGCCAGCGGCAGGGCGAGCACGACGCACCAGGCGAGCGCACCGAGGGACAGGTTGCCCTGTGGCAGCCTGGACGAGAAGCTCCAGGTGGTGATGCCCATGCTGACGAGGTTGAGGATCGCGGTGCCAGCACTGAAGACCCAGATCGTCAGGAACTTGCCCAGCACGATCTCCTCGCGGCCCGCCGGCGTGATGAGCAGTGTCTCCATCGTGCCGCGCTCCTTCTCGCCCGCGCAGATGTCGACCGCGGGGTAAAGGGCGCCGGCCAGCGACCACATCACCAGCATGAACGGGAACAGCTTCACCATCAGGTCGGCGATGCTCGTCCCCATCGGGTCGGCGGACGGGAGGTTCTGCGGCTCGCGGAACTCCACCGGATCGTCGAGCGTCGGCGACAGCCCCAGCCGCGCGAAGCGCACCTGCTTCAGGTCGCGCTTCCACCGTTCGAGCAACGGCTCCAGCCGACGCTGCGCCTGGCGAACGTGGTCGACGCCGGGGCGCGAGTGCATCGTCACCAATGGCCGGATCGTGCGGCCCCGCTCCACCAGTTCGTAGAAGTCGTCCCCCGCTTCGAGAACCAGATCCCCCTTCATCTCGGCGAGCCAGGCGGGATCGAACTTCTCCAGGAAGACGAGTTGGATGCGCGACTGCGACAGCAGCTCACGCGCCTGCTCCGCGGTGAAGCGATGCTCGAAGCTCGTGAAACGGCCATCCTTGACGAGGAGCGGGAAATCGAGGTGCTGGTGCGACGCCTGCTGCAAGGCGACCGCCAACACGGCTGAGGCCGCAGGGCAGGGGGCGAACGTCGTCGTGGCCAGCGGGGAGAGGTGCGGCAGCACGCTCAGACCCACCAGCTCGGGGCCGCGCGACGGAAAATCCTTCACGTTCGCCGACCCGGTGACGACGCCGACGGTGGTCGGCTTCTCCGCGAAACCGAGCGCGAAGTGCAGCACCGCGAACCCCAGGCCGGGGTAGATCAGCAGCGGCAGCCCCACGATCATGAACACGGTGCGCCGGTCGCGCAGCTGGTCCCGCAGTTCCCGGAGCCAAATCAGACGGATGATCGACCAGCGCATGTCGGAGGGTTGCTTTCGGTTGGTGTTTTGTCCGCGACGCGCAATCCGCGTCATTTCAGCCCGCGCCCGCCCCACATCTCCTCCTCGGCGAAGGGGTTCGCGAACCCCCCTGGCTTCGGCTTGGGCTGCGACTTCAGGACCGCCTCGGCGAGCCTCATGTCGGTGCGCGTCGTGATCTTCAGGTTGGTGCTGCATCCTTCGACGACATG
>JAYSSW010000809.1:0-3188 GCA_043720335.1 Planctomycetia bacterium | reverse complement strand
GACCGGGTGCGCCTCGACCTTGCCGGTCCACACCTGCGGGAAGCCGCCGTTCGGGAATTGCGCGGCGAGCAGGGCGGCGAACCCGTAGGCCGCGGCGTCGCGGGCGGTCGGGTGCTTGAAGGCGAGTGCGCGGTCGGCGCGGGCGAGGAACGTCAGGGCGGCCTGGGTCTGGCCGTCGTCGAGCGAGGAGACGTTCCACGACCCCCCTTTGCCGTTGCGGTACTTGCCCAGCCGCTTGGCGGGGCCGAAGTGGATCGTCTGCGTCCAGCCGCCGGACTGGAGCTGCCCGTACACCAGTGCGAGCGCGGCGTCGCGGGCGGCGTCGCGGTAGAACACGTCCTTCGTCGCGGCGTAGGCCTTGAGATACGCCATGCCGACGGTCGGCGTGCCGGGAGGCTGCACGAAGAGCGTGTCGGGCGTCGCCTTGCCTTCGCCTCAGCGCTGCTCCAGGCCGAGGCTGTAGTAGTAGACGTAGCCGCCGTGGCTCGCCACCTTGCCGTGGTAGTACGACGCGGCTTGCTTCATCGCGCGGACCGCCTCGTCGCGCAGCGTTCCGTCCTGGGCGCCCAGCGGGCTTGCGCAGAGAACGCCGGCGACGACCGAAGCGACCCGAAGGAAGATTGATCGTTCCATGAACGCCTCGGAGCGGAATGCGTTGCTTGGTCAGTTGAACGACACCGTGCAGCGAACGGGCCCGCCGCTCTTGTTGAGGACGCGGACGGTGTAGGTCTCGGTCTTCGCCGAGGTCACCTGCACGGAGGCGTTGGGGCCGGCCGTCTCGTCGGCGGCGACGCGCTGGTTGTCGCTGTCGCGCGTGACGACCAGGTTCACGTCGGCGGCGTCGGGCAGCGGCTTGTGCGTCGTCACGCTGATCTTCGACGTCCTCCCGGCCCGCACCTGCAGCTTGAACGTGCCGTCCTCCCCCGCGTTGATCGATTTGAACGGAACGGCTCCACTGCCGCCGAGCACGCCTGCGGGCAGCGGCTCCTCCTTCTCCTCGGGCTTCTTCGTCTCCGGTTTGGGCTGGTTCGCAACCACCTCCGCGACCACGACTTTGGTCGTCGTGAATCCGGGTCCGAGATTGACCACGCGGAGATGGTGGTCGCCGCCGACAGGGGTGTATTCGAAGTTCGAGTCGGGGCCGAAGCTGTCGTCCTTGGCGACGTTGACGTTGCCCTGGTCGATGTACACGTCGACGTCGGGTCCGCGCTGCTCGCTCGTCGCGGAGATGAAGTAGCGGACGCCGGGCTTGAGGGTGATCGGCTTCCGGTCGGCGCCGCCGGTCTGGACGTTGAAGACGTGCGTGGTCTCGTTGCCGAGCACGGGGGGGCCGAAGGCCTGGTTGGGGTTGGGATTGACGTTGGGGACGTCGATCCTGGCGGCCTTGATGTTCACCGGCTGCTGATTGAAGGGCCTCCGCGGATTGGCGCGCGAAGCGACCATGACGATGACGCCGATGATGATCGCCAGCAGCAGCACGCCGCCGCCGACCACCAGTCCGACGACCAGCCCCGTGTTCGACGCGGGCGCGGGTTTTGGCCGGCGTCGTCGCCTACGGTCGTCCTCGTCGTCGTCATCTTCGTCGCTGCGCCGCTTCTTCCTGCGGGGCCGGTCGTCCTCGTCGTCGTCGAATGGCTTCTTGGCGCGGGGCTGATGGCCGTCCTGCAGGGGGACGGTCTCCTCCTCCTTCGACGGCGTGTTGGCGTTCGACGGGGCGGGGGCGGCGCTGGCGGTGTTCTTGTCGCTCGCCGACGGCACGTTGAAGAGGTGGTCGAGGCTGCTGCTCGGGTCGGGGAACAACTCGGTCGCGGAGCTGGCGCGGACCCAGCGCGGCATGCCGTCCTTCCAGACCATGTCGGTCGGCTTGAGCGTGCCTTCCTTCGCCAGAGCCCGCAGCTCGCCGAGCGGCACCGGGTCCATCTGCTTCCCTTCGCTGGTGTAGTACCAAATCTCGGCCATGTCGATCGCTCCGAAGCCAGGGGACAGCGTCATGTATCAGGAGGGAGGACGGAGAGGCGGACCCCTCATTTTTACACTTCGCCCGCCGATTTTGCAAGCAACGACGGATCAACGCGGGCCGGTCGAGCCGTACAATGGGTCTTGTCTTATCGTTGTTCGTTTCCGAGCCGAAACCCTTTGGACGATGGTGGCCATGAAACCGACGAAGATCACGCTGGGCCTGGTGCAGATGCTGTGCGACGCGGAGCCGAAGCGGAACCTGGACCGGAGCGTGGAGCGGATCACGGAGGCGGCGAAGCAGGGGGCCGACGTGATCTGCCTGCCCGAGCTGTTCCTGTCGCACTACTTCTGCCAAAGCGCCGACATCAGCAAGTTCGACCTCGCCGAAAGCATCCCCGGCCCAACCACCGAACGCCTCGGCCCCCTCGCCAAGTCGCTCGGCAAGGTGATCGTCGCGTCCCTGTTCGAGCGCCGCGCCGCCGGCGTATACCACAACACCACCGTCGTCTTCGACGCCGACGGCAGCATGCTCGGCCTCTACCGCAAGATGCACATCCCCGACGACCCCCTCTTCCACGAGAAATACTACTTCACGCCCGGCGACCTCGGCTTCAAAGTTTTCGACACCCGTTTCGGCAAGCTCGGCGTCCTCATCTGCTGGGACCAGTGGTACCCCGAAGCCGCCCGGCTCACCGCCCTGCAAGGCGCCCAGGTGCTGATCTACCCCACCGCCATCGGCTGGCATCCCCGCGAGAAGGCCGAGTTCGGCGTCGCCCAGCACAGCGCCTGGGAAACCATCCAGCGCTCGCACGCCATCGCCAACGGCGTCTTCGTCGCCTCGATCAACCGCGTCGGCCACGAAGGCCCCGCCGACGGCGGCGTCGAGTTCTGGGGCGGCTCGTTCCTCAGCGACCCGTTCGGCACCCTCCTCACCAAAGGCTCGCACGGCCAGGAGCAGCTGCTGCTGCACGAGTGCGACCTGTCGCGCATCGAGGACGTCCGCCGCAACTGGCCCTTCCTCCGCGACCGCCGCATCGACGCCTACGGCGGCATCACCCAGCGCTGGGGCGAGTGATTGATCGTTTTCGGAACATCGATCAATCGGTTGGAACTCGATCTATTTCCCCGTAAGGAGCCGCGCAGAAATAATTTGCCGGATATTACGATCGCGGTCGGATTTCATAGTTCCATTCGCCGCGGAAAGCATTGCGGATGATTCGGCATTCGTC
>JAYSSW010000808.1:0-3188 GCA_043720335.1 Planctomycetia bacterium | reverse complement strand
GCCCCATCGTCGAGTTCATCGCCCAGCACCACGGCACCACGCTCGTCGAGTACTTCTACCGCGAGGCGATGCGCCTTCAGGAAACCAACGGCACCGGCACCACCGACCTCGAGGCCTGCTTCCGCTACCCAGGCCCCAAGCCGCAGAACCGCGAGAACGGCATCCTCATGCTCGTCGACGCCGTCGAGAGCACCAGCCGCTCGCTCGCCTTCCCGACGCCCGGCAGCCTGACGAAGCTGGTCCACGACATGCTGATGAAGCGCCTGCTTGACGGCCAGTTCGAGGAGAGCGGCCTGACGCTGACCGAGCTGCACACGATCGAAGAGAGCCTGTGCAAGTCGCTGATCGCGCTGTTCCACGCCCGCATCAAATACCCCGAGATGCAGCCACTGAAGCTGAAGGCGGCATAGGGGCGACGCGATGGTGCGCGACATCCCTCCGGTCGCAGCAGCTTGCATCGCGCCGTGAGTTCGCGTAGCATGCGTTCGTTTCGCGACGCGGGAGTGTTTTGCGAGAGACCCCATGGCAACCGCGACCATTTCAATCGAAGTCGATGCGGACACGGGCCGCATTTTCTCCGAAGCCTCCGCCGAGGAACGTCGCAGGCTTCAGCTTCAGCTTCTGCTTGGCCTCCGCCTGCGGGAACTCACCGCCCGCCCGCTCAGGGAAATTT
Organism: Planctomycetia bacterium; assembly: GCA_043720335.1. Lineage (GTDB taxonomy): Bacteria > Planctomycetota > Planctomycetia > Gemmatales > Gemmataceae > JAYSSW01. Next base: position 2,515 of record JAYSSW010000808.1, on the reverse strand, counting down.
TGGACGAGATCGGCGCCCGAGCTGAAGCACGCGGCCTGACGCCGGAGCTTCTGGATTCCCTGCTGCAAGGCGAGTGAGACGCGAGCGGTCATCGACACCAGCGTCGCGATCAGCGCCGTGCTGCTGCCGCGTTCGGCGCCTCGTCAGGCATTTGACTTGGCCATCGCGAAGGGCCGATTGCAGCTGGCAAGCCAATCGTGCCGATGCTAGGAACGGCGAGCCGTGGCCCGTGAGGGGTCGGGGCACGCCGACCGCGCAGCAGAGGCGCCAGATCACACGATCCTATCTCGGTGAAACATGAATACCGCTCCCCAGGGGAGCGGCTTGGGGGAACGCTCGATTGCTTCGCTTCCCCAACTCGGCTTGCATCTTCGCAACCGTTTCGGCATTCTCCCAGATGACGGTTCTCCCAGGGACGGGTAACAGCCACGGAAGGATGCGGCCATGGAGCTGGCGTTTCGCAAGGGGTCCGATGCGTTCGTGCCGGCCGGGGGCTATCGCGCTCTCGAATCTCACCTGTTCGACCGCAGGGCGGTCGTCGCCGACATCCCCGCCCTCGTCGTCAGTTGCTTCGACATCCGCACCCGGCTGATGCCGTTCATCCTCTACGACAAGTTCATCTTCCCCGCCGGCGCACGCATGGTGGCCGCCGCTCTCAAGCAGGCCGGCTTCGAGAAGACGCGGGCCGTCTTCGAGCTGTGGAACCCGAAGTTCCGCGCCAGCAAGGCCCGCATCGACGGCAAGCCGCCGCAGATCCTGCTGCTCTCGACAATGCAGCTCCACGCGGACAAGGCGATGCAGGCGATCCAGGACGCCTGGTCGCTCGGCGAGGACCGCCCCCTCATCATCGTCGGCGGCCCCAAGTGCTTCCACGAACCCTACCATTTCTGGCCCGTCCCCACGCCCAACGGCATCGGCGGCGCGGATGTTGCTGTGACCGGCGAAGTCTACATCCTGCTCGACCTGCTTGAAAAAATCCTCGACTACCACCGCCCCGGCGAACACATCCGCCATTCCTTCGAGCGAGCCAGGCAGGCCCGCGCGCTCGACGAGGTGCCGGGCATCGTCTACCTCGACCCCGACGCCGAGTGGCGCGAGCCGAAGCTCGTCGACACCGGCTTGCAGCGGTTGGTGCAGCATCTCGACGAGCTGCCGCACGAGGCGACCGGGCTGAGCCTGCTGGAACCGCCGAGCCGGTCGTCGGGATTGGCCGACCAGCCGCTCAGCGACAAGGCGGTGCGGCACCACGCGCGCGTCGTCAGCATGGTGATGACGCAGGGCTGCAAGTTCAGCTGCTCGTACTGCCCGATCCCGTCGCTGAACCAGAAGACGTGGCGCTACCGCAGCCCCGAAGGGATGGCCAGCGAGTTCAAGAACGTCCGCGACCGCTACGGCGTCCGCTTCTTCTTCGGCGCCGACGACAACTTCTTCAACCGCCGCGAGACCGCCTCCGACTTCTTCGACGCCCTGTCGCGCACCAAGCTGGCCAACGGCAAGCGGCTCGGCAGGCACATCCAGTGGGGCACCGAAGCCACCCAGTTCGACACCCAGCGCAACCTCGACCTGCTCCCCATCGCCCGCGAATCGGGCCTGTCGGCGATCTGGTTCGGCATCGAGGACCTCACCGCCGAACTCATCAACAAGGGTCAGAAGCCCGAGAAGACGATCGAGGTTTTCCAGGCGATGCACCGCAACAAGATCTCGCCGATGGCGATGATGATGTTCCACGACACCCAGCCGTTCGAGACGCCGGGCGAGCTGTACGGCCTGGCCAACCAGATGGACTTCCTGCGCAAAGCCGGCGCGGTCTCCGTGCAGGTGACGATCCACGTCCCCGCCATCGGCACCAAGGAATGGGAACGCACCTTCGCCGCCGGCGGCGTCATCAAGACCTTCGACGGCGTGCCGATCCGCAACCGCTACTTCGACGGCAACCACGCCGTCGTCAAGGGCCGCGTCCCCATGTGGCAGAAGCAGGCCGAGCAGCTCGCCGGCTACTTCCGCTTCTACAACCCGATGAACCTGTTCCGCTCCTTCCGCGACGACAAGTCCCCGCTGCGCTGGTACCGCGTCGGCCACCAGCTCGGCGGCATGTACGGCACCACCATCAGCGCCATCAAGCTGATGCCGCACCTCGTCCGCCTGTGGCGCGGCAAGCTCACCTTCTGCGACGAGGCCCCGCCCCTGAGCGATGTCCCCGTCCGCTACGTCGACGGCTCCTTCCTCCGCTTCCCCGAATCGCACGCCATGCACCAGCACGGCCACGACGACGGCCACGACGAATGCGATTCCATCGCGGCGTGAATCAAAGAAATTGGAACCACGAAGGAGCACGAAGGAACACGAAGAAAACGCGAAGCCACTACCGGGTCGCCGCCATTGGATCCAACGAACGCCGCGTTCCTGCGGGCTCTGTGCGTTGCGTGGGCGAGAACGACGCATCGACGAACTGAACTAACCCTGAGAGCGTGTGAAAAAATCGAAAACGGCCAGCTCTGGCTTTCGTCAGATCGTG
>JAYSSW010000807.1:0-3189 GCA_043720335.1 Planctomycetia bacterium | reverse complement strand
CTCCGCTGCGCGTCGCGGCTAAACAAATGCGCACCTTCGCATCGCACCTCGACACGCTCGCCATAAAGTATCCCGAAGTTCGAGGGCGAACCACGCGTCACCAAGCGAGCGAATCCATGCCGAAGTTGAACCTCGTCACCGGCGCCACCGGGCAGCTCGGCAGCCATGTCGTCGAGCAGTTGCGGGCCGCGGGCGAGCGCGTCCGCGTTCTGGTGCGCGCGGGCCGCGACCAGGCCTTCCTGCGCGGGCAGGGCGCCGAGATCGCTGAAGGCGACCTGCGCGACGCAGCTTCCGTCGCGCGGGCGGCGGACGGGGCGGACCTCGTCTACCACTGCGCCGCCAAGGTGAGCGATTGGGGAACGTGGAAGTCGTTCGAGGAGGAGGCGGTGACGGGCACGCGGAACGTGGTCGCCGCCTGTCGGGCCGCGCGTGTTTCGCGGCTGCTGCACGTCAGCTCGATCTCGGTCTACGGCCATCCGAAGGTCATTGGTGGCGCGAAGCTCGGCGAAGACACCCCCTTGGGCCAGGGCTTCTGGAGATGGGACCACTACCCGCGCGCCAAGCTGCTCGCGGAGCAAATCGCCAGGGAATTCAGCGCGACGACCATCGTGAGGCCGAGCTGGCTGTACGGCCCGCGCGACCGCGTCACCATCCCGCGCGTCATCCCCGCCCTTCTCGAACGGCGTGTGCCGATCATCGGCGACGGATCGAACTACCTCAACATCATCTACGTCGGCGACGTGGCCGCCGGCACGATCCTCGCCGCCAACCACCCGGACGCCGTCGGGCAGGCGTACAACCTGAGCAGCGAGGGCGAAGTGACGCAGCGCGACCTGCTCAACGCACTGACCGACGCACTGTCGCTGCCGCGCATCACCCGACACGTTCCCTACGGGCTGGCGATCCGCTTCGCCTGGGTGAAGGAAGCGTTCGCCCGGCTGATCGGCAGCGCCAAGCCCCCGACCATCACCCGGCGGGCGATCTTCCTCATCGGCCGCTCGACCGCGTACAGCACGGCGAAGGCGCGCACGCAGCTCGGCTGGCAGCCCCGCGTCGGCGTGCAGGAGGGGGTGCGGCGCACGCTGGAATGGTTCGTCAGCCAGCCGGAGAACCGCCATCTCGCGATCAAACTGCCGATTTTGACCGGCGTGCGCGATGCGCGCGATGCGACGGCGCAGGACGCGGGGAAGGCGTGAACTTTCGCGATTCTCCCCTTTCGGCAGGCCGCGAAGAAGGCGTAGAATCGGCGGCACGATCCGTGCGGCGCCCCGTGAATCGGGGTTGCCTTGCCTCGTAGAATGAAGTTCCCTCGACCGTCGGGGCCGCGATTTCCGCGTTGCCGCCGGTGGTTGGAACCCGGACACGAATCGAACCAGCGAGAACCAAGCCGATGCTTTCCACCGCCCACATCATCCACCAGGCCACCGATGCGCTGAAGCAGAGCGCGCACCCGCCGCTGCGCCATCTTCAGGTGACGAGCACCGAAGCGAAGCTCATCATCGCCGGCAAGGTGAACTGCTGGTATCACAAGCAGATGGCCCAGGAGACCGTCCGCCACTGCGTGGGCCATCTCCAGCTCGACAACCAGGTCGCCGTCGAAGCGGGCTGGTGATCGTTCCTGCGCGCAGAAAAACAGGGGCGGAAACGCATTTCCGCCCCCTGCGGCTCGACAGCCAGGTTTCATCGTCGAGCCGCGTTTACTCCTTGGCGCCGAACATCCATGCGCTGGCGACCTGGCGGAGTTCCTTGACGTTGGCGGCGTCGGCGACGCCGAAGTGCTGGACCAGCATCATCACGAGGCAGACGTCGACCATGCCGAACAGGTAGGGGAGCTTGCGTCCCTGCCATTCGCGCAGCCGCTTGCCCCAGTGGGCGAGGCGGTCGGCGGCGTGCTGCCAGGCGAAGTGCTTCGCTTCGACATGGTCGCGCTTCTGCACGAGCAGCGCGAGCTGGATCTGCTGGACCGCCGCCTGGCACGGGTCGGCGCGGCCGCCGTTGCCCGGCTTCTGCGCGGCTTCGCGCAGCTTCTCCTGCACCGCCGTCGCCGTCGCGACATGCCGGCGGCCCAGCGCGCCCGCCCGGCGCTTCACCAGGGACTGGAGCGACCCCAGCGCCAGCACCATCAACATGTAGAACAGGATCATGGGGCTTCCTCCCGGACGATGTTAGGCCCTGGCCAGGCCTGTCCCCGCCTCCTTCGCGTTGCCGTGTGTGGGAGCGGCGCGACTGCGGCGGGCAACAAGGGGAGACCCGGCGCATCCCGCAGGTTCGCGATAATCCGCCATGATTTCGCGGCCACGACGATGATACAATCGACGAACCGTTTAGCCGTTCGCCTATGGCGAGCGCGGACGCGACCCCTCGCGGCGATTCGATTGGATGGCGTGCGTCGCGCCCGCGCTCGCCGTAGGCGAACGGCTAAACTTTGACAACCTCATGGAGAGCGCCCATGTCCACCGAACCCCGCCCCGCGCACCGCAAACGCCGCTGGCGGCGCTGCCTTGTCGCCTTCATCCTCTTCTTCCTGCTCGCGCTCGCCGGCTTGATCGGCTACCTCAAGTGGACCGACTTCGGCATGTCTGTGGTCGTTGCCGAGTTGGACGCCGCCGGACCGCGCTGGCGCCTCGCCGACCTCGAAGCCGACCGCAGGAAGATCGACGACAAGGACAACTCGGCACTGCTCATCCTCGACCTCGCGAAGCAGATCGGCGCCGAGCCGTTCGGGAAATCGGAGGACTACGACGCGATCTTCGCCGGCGTGCTGCCCCCCGAACGCCAGCTCAGCGACGAGCAGGTGCGCTACCTCACGGAACGATTCGCGCCGCTTGGCAAAGCCCGCGAGCAGGCCCGCAAGCTGAAGGGCATGCCGAACGGCCGGTTCCCGATCACGTATCCCGCCGATCTCTCCAAGGTCAGCCTCGAGTCCATGAAAGCGGTCAGCGTCGCTTTTCTGCTCAAGCATGATGTGCTGCTCCTGGCCCACGACCAGCAGACGGAGGCGGCGTTCGAGTCTGCTAGTGCCCCGTCCAGACTGAATTTTCGGGTTGCTAAGCCCGTTCGTTTATGGGAATCTCCACGTCAACAAGGAGGATCCCATGAACAAGAAGTACATCGTGCGGCTCACGGTCGAAGAACGGGCGATTTGCGAAGCGACCATCAAGAAGGAAAAGGGCACCTCGGAGAAGCTGC
>JAYSSW010000806.1:0-6720 GCA_043720335.1 Planctomycetia bacterium | reverse complement strand
CGATCCCATCGCTTGCGCTCCGGGTTCGTTGGGCCTGGCAACATCGCCTCCGAGAAACCACCCGCCATGACCGACCGCCTGACGCGACCGGAGCGGTCGAAGCTGATGAGCCGCATCCGGGGCAAGGGGAACGCCTCCACGGAAGGCCGGCTCGTCGCCCTGTTCCGCGAACACGGCGTCACCGGCTGGCGCCGCCACCTGCCTCTCCCCGGACGGCCCGACTTCACCTTCCGCGCTCCTCGCGTCGTCGTCTTCGTCGACGGCTGCTTCTGGCACCACTGCCCGAAGTGCGGCGCCATGCCCGCCAGCAACCGGGGCTACTGGAAGGCCAAGTTCGAGCGCAACCAGGCCAACGACCGCGCCGTCACCAAGTTGCTGCGCAAAACGGGCTGGACCGTCGTCCGCGTCTGGGAGCACGCTCTCAAACAACAACCCGCCCGTGTCGTCGCCCGCATCCGCCGCGCGATCGCGCTCAGAATGCACCAAGCCCCACCATGAGCGAAGCGATTGGTGGGGGTCGAACCGCGCGACGACTCACCCCCAGGAATCGCTTCACTCATCCTGGGGCTTGCTCCTCTGTGCTCTCCGTGTCATTCGACGCCGCGCGCCTATAACATCGCTGCACGCATCCCACGCGAACCCGCACCACCGAGAGGTTCCCATGCGCCGTTGGCTCCTCGCCCTTTCCGCGCTCGTCTGCCTCTGCTCGCCCTCACTCGCCCAGGACGAAGCACGCCTGCTCCACTTCCCGGCCATCCACGGCGACACGGTCGTCTTCTCCTACGCCGGCAACCTCTACACCGTCAGCGCCAACGGCGGAACCGCGCGCCGCCTCACCAGCCACGACGGCTACGAGATGTTCGCCCGCTTCTCCCCCGACGGAAAAACCCTCGCCTTCACCGGGCAGTACGACGGCAACACCGAGGTCTACGCCATGCCCGCCGACGGCGGCGTCCCCAAACGCCTCACCTTCACAGCGACACTGGGTCGCGACGAGATCTCCGACCGCATGGGGCCCAACAACATCGTCATGGGCTGGAAGAACGACAGCGAAATCATCTTCCGCTCCCGCATGCGCGAGCCGAACGACTTCATCGGCCAGCTCTACACCGTCAACGTCAAAGGCGGCCTGCCCCAGCAGATCCCCGTGCCGCGCGGCGGCTTCGCGTCGTTCTCCCCCGACGGCAGGAAGATGGCCTACAACCGCGTCTTCCGCGAGTTCCGCACCTGGAAACGCTACCGCGGCGGCATGGCCGACGAGATCTGGGTCCACGACTTCGAGACCAAGAAGACCGAAGCCGTCACCAACGACCCCGCTTGCGACGTCTTCCCGATGTGGTCCGGCGACAAGATCTACTTCCTCTCCGACCGCGAAGCGAAGATGCGCTTCAACCTCTTCGCCTATGATGTGCCGACGAAGACCACCAAGCAGCTCACCAACTTCACCGACTACGACATCAAATATCCCTCGCTCGGCGACAAGGCGATCGTCTTCGAGAACGCCGGCTACCTCCATCGCTTCGACCTCGCGACCGAGAAGGCGACCAAGATCCGCGTGCAGATCAAGGAGGATTTCGCCTCCGGGCGCGGCGGGCTGAAGGACGTCAGCAAGAGCGTCGCCTCCTACGAGATCGCCCCCGACGGCAAGCGGGCCTTGTTCAGCGCACGCGGCGACCTGTTCACCGTCCCCGCCAAGGACGGCCCCACGCGCAACCTCACCGCCACCTCCGGCGTCCACGAACGCAGCCCGAAGTGGTCCCCCGACGGCAAATGGATCGCCGCCATCTCCGACGCCAGCGGCGAGGACGAAATCCACCTCTACCCGCAGGACGGCGTCGGCGCGGCCCAGCAACTCACCAACACCGGCGGGTCGTACAAGTACCAGATCTCGTGGTCGCCCGACGCGAAGAAGATCATGTGGGCCGACAAGAAGATGCGGCTGCACGTCGTCGATGTCGCGACGAAACAAACCAAGCAGATCGCCGCGTCGAAGGTCTGGGAAATCCGCGACTACGTCTGGTCGCCCGACAGCAAATGGGTCGCCTATGCCCGCGCCGAGGAAGAGGGCATGCCGAAGATCTGGCTGCATTCGCTGGAGCAGGACAAGAGTTTTGAAGTCACCGACGGCTGGCATGATTCCGCCCATCCCGAGTTCAGCGGCGACGGCAAGTACCTCTTCTTCGTCTCCGAGCGCGACTTCAGCCCCATCTTCAGCGCCACCGAGTGGAACCACGCCTACGCCGACATGCAGCGCATCTACCTCGTCACGCTGACGAAGGACACGCCGTCGCCGTTCCAGCCCAAAAGCGACGAGACCACGACGCCGGCGAAGGACGAGCCGAAGCCCGCCCCGATGCCCGGCGCCGAGAAGAAGGACGAGAAGAAGAAGGACGCCTTCCGCGTCGACACCGACGGCATCGCCAAGCGCGTCTTGCAGCTCCCCGTCGCGGCGGCGAACTATCGCGGCCTGTCGTCGGTCGGCAGCACGCTGTATTACTTCCGCAACTCCCGCACCGGCGGCGGCGGCTTCTTCCTCTTCGACCTCACCGCCAAGAAGGAAACCAGCCTCGGAACCATCGGCGGCTACGAGATCTCCGCCGACCACAAGAAGATGCTCGTCAGCAAGGACGGCAGCTACTCCATCATCGACCTGCCCAAAGCGACCGTCACGCCCGGCGAACCGCTCAACCTGTCCGGCCTGCAAGTCACCCTCGACCGGGCCAAGGAGCACAAGCAGATCTTCCACGAAGCCTGGCGGCAGATGCGCGACTACTTCTACGACCCGGCCATGCACGGCGTCGACTGGAAAGCGGTCCGCGCCAAGTACGAACCGCTGCTGCCGCACGTCAACCACCGCGCCGACCTCACGTATGTCATGGGCGAGATGATCGCCGAGCTGGCTGCCGGCCACGCCTACGTCGGCGGCGGCGACCTGCCGAAAGTGAACCGCATCCCGCAAGGCTTGCTGGGCGCCGAATTGCAGCAGGACGAGAAGACGAAGTACTACAAGATCACCAAGATCCTGCCCGGCTCGACCTGGGAGAAGTCGCTTCGTTCGCCGCTCGCGGAACTCGGCGTCAACGTCAGCGAAGGCGAATACATCGTCGCCGTCAACGACCAGCCGACCAACGAGATGGTCAACATCTACGAATCACTCGTCAACACGGTCGGCAAACAGGTGCGGCTGAAGATCAACAAGGACGCCGCCGAGAAGGGCAGCCGTGAAATCACGATCATGCCGATCGCCGACGAGCAGCCCCTCTACTACGACGCCTGGGTGCAGGGGAACATCAAGAAAGTGAATGAAGCCACCAAGGGGCAGGTCGGCTACCTGCACATCCCCGACATGCTCTCGACCGGACTCAACGAGTTCGTCAAGCACTACTACCCGCAGCTCCGCAAGAAGGCCCTCATCATCGACGTGCGCGGCAACGGGGGCGGCAACGTCTCCCCCATGATTATCGAACGCCTTCGACGCGAAATCGCCATGATCGACCAGTCGCGCGACACCGCCCCGCGACCCGACCCCATCGACATGCTGCACGGGCCGAAAGTCTGCCTCATGAACGAGTTCTCCGCCTCCGACGGCGACCTCTTTCCCTTCCGCTTCCGCCACTACAAGCTCGGCAAGCTCGTCGGCAAACGCTCCTGGGGCGGCGTCATCGGCATCCGCAGCACCCTCCCCTTCGTCGACGGCGGCTCGCTCAACAAGCCGGAGTTCGCGTCTTATGATGTGGACGGCAAGAAGTGGATCATCGAGAACCACGGCGTCGACCCCGACATCGTCGTCGACAACGACCCTTGGCAGGAGTTCTCCGGCAACGACCAGCAGCTGACGCGCGGCATCGAAGTGATTATGGAAGAACTGCGCAACTGGCGCCCGCTGCCCCCGCCGCCGCCGCTGCCGAAGCGGTAGGTAGCCACTGAACTAACCCTGAGCGCAAGCGAGGGGATCGCTTGACGACTCGCCGAGTGACAATCTTCGCCAACCCGTTTTGCTGCGATCCCCTCGCTTGCGCTCAGGGTTAGTGTTGGCGAATTCTTGCTTTCGAGGTTTGCATGACGCCGACGTTCGCCGCCCTCGACGATTTGACGCGCCGCTTCCCCGTCGTGGTGACGCAGGCGGTCGTCTGGGGCGACATGGACGCCTACCAGCATGTCAACAACGTCGTCTACTTCCGCTATTTCGAGAGCGCCCGCATCGAGCTTTTGACGCGGACCGACTGGATGGCGGTGAAGGAGGCGACCGGCGTCGGCCCGATCATCGCCTCGACGCAGGCCCGCTTCCGCCGGGCCTTGGCGTACCCCGACACGATCGCGGTCGGGGCGCGGGTGCTGTCGCTGGAGGCCGACCGCTTCACGCTGGAGCACCGCATCGTGAGCCACGCGCAGCAGGACTGGGTGACGGAGGGGCAGGCGCTGATTGTTTCGTACAACTACGCTCAGCGGACGAAGGCGCCGATCCCCGACGCGGTGCGTGCGAAGCTGCTGGGACTGGGCGAAGTTTAGCCGCGACGCGCAGCGGAGCGCGGGCGCCACAAGAGACCACCATCGACCTTCTTCACGAGATCGAGCCATGCCTATCGAGATGAGCTGTCCGAGCTGCGCGTCGCGGTTCCGGTTCGCGGAGGAGCACGCGGGGAAGACGGCGCGCTGCCAGAAGTGCGGCGTGTCGTTCGTCATCGCCGCGCCGCCGCCAGTCGCCGAGGAGGAGCCGGTGGTGGAGGCGCCGACGGCGGTGACGGCCCAGCCGCCGAAACCGCCTGTGGTGGCGTTGTCGGAGGAGGAGGTGCTGGACGCGAAGCCGGCGAAGCGGAGCCCGCCGCGCGACGCGGAGCCGAGCGTCCGTCGGCCGCGCCGCGACCGGCCGCGCAAGGTGGCGCCGTCGGCCACGCCGTGGATCGCCGGCGGCGTCGCGACGTTCGTGCTGCTGGTCGGCGGTGCGGTGATGTTCGCCTTCGTTGCGATGCGCCCGGCGGACATGCGCGTGGTGCAGAACCCGCCCAACAACAACATCCCGCCGGAGATGTTTCCCGACGACGGGGACATGAAGAAGATCGACGTGGACCGCGACCCGTTCGACCCGAAGAACGGGCCGCCGATGGAGAAGCACGACCCGGCGCTGGGGAAGAACTGGCCGCCCGCGCCGAAGGAGCCGGCGGCGCCGAAGGAGCTGCCGGTCGCGGTCGCGTTCACCAACGGGAAGTACGAGACGATCGTGCAGTTCGCCGCTGATGCGCCGAACGACCGGCGTGTGACGAAGGAGTACCGCTTCGAGGCGAAGGCGGACACCGTCTATTGGGTGTCGGCGCCCGCTGGGACGCAGGCGGATCTACGTGTAGCGGGGCCGGACGGCGCGGCGCTGGGTCGCGTCGAGGATCGCTTCCGCAACAAGGAGACGGCGTTCCTGGCGGCGAAGGCGGGGACCTGTTCCGTGTTCGTGGACGCCTTCGCGTTCAACGTGCAGCCGTTCAAGCTTGCTATCCAGGAGATGGACGGGCGCGAGCCGCTGCCGAACCACTTGAAGATCGTCAAGGCGGGGGGCGCCGAGGCGCTGCCGACGCTCGCCAAAGCGATCACGCTGAACGTCTACGACAAGCAGTTCAGCAGCGCCGCGTTCTCGCCCGACAGCAAGTTCTTCTGGATCGCCCACGCTGACTCCACCCTGTCGCGCTGGGAGAATCCCGGCTTCGAGCGCAAGGGGGGCTACAAGACCCCCGACCAGCGTCTCTTCGCGATGTGCGTCGACGGCAAGGGCAGGCTCTACGCGCAGACCGGCAAGGGGAGCCGGCTGCCGGTCTCCATCGTCGAACGTGGCGTCGGCGACATCAACGTCCACGAAGGCCTCGACCCGCTTGACGACGCCGGCGTGCTCCCCGCGCCCACCAAGCGCATCCCCCTCGGCGGCATCGTCAAGCGCCTGCTCCACTCGGCCGACGGCCGCTGGGTCTACGGCCTCGACACGCACAACCGCCGCCTCTTCCGCATCGACACCGAGAAAGGCGCGATCGACAAGGAGGTCAAGAACATCTCCACCAGCACGAAGTCGTTCTGTCTGACGCCCGACGGCAAGACGATCTACTGCTGCTCGGAGACCAACCGCCTCGACCTGGTCGACGTGGCCGAGTTCAAGCTGACGCGGTCGGTGACGCTCGACAAGGGGCAGCCCGTCGACGTCGCCGCCACCAACGAGGGAATCGTGTTCCTGGCCGGCAGGCCATCGGGGCAGTTCGGCGACGGAGGCAACGCCTACCTCGTCGATCTGACCGGCAAGCCCGCCGACCGCGCCGTCGCCATGCCCTACGACATGGGGGTCGGCAACGGCACCGTCGGCTCCAGCTTCGTCTGCCTGCTCCCCGACCAGCGCGCCGCCTTCGTCTCCGGCGACCGCGCCGTCGTCGCCGTCGACGTCCCCGCCCGCCCGGCGCTGTTCCGCCTCAACGTCCGCGAGCGCTTCCGCTGCGACTACTACGTCCCCGGCCAGATGGTCCTCAGCCCCGACGGCCGCACATTGCTGTTCGACAACGGCACCATCCTTTCGGTGAGCCGCTGACGCGGGAAGTTTAGAAGCTGTTTCAAAACCCCTGGTGGCGAAGTTTATAGGCAACGGCGAGCGGCGCGGCGTAAGTGGTCCGTTTCACAAATGACGTCGTAGTTGGCTCAATCGTCCTTCGTTTCAACCGGAGGGGTTGAAAAATGTGGCTTCGCCTTTTTTAGCCA
>JAYSSW010000805.1:0-14467 GCA_043720335.1 Planctomycetia bacterium | reverse complement strand
AACTCGAGCCGACAACTGATGCGAAGAAGATGCTCAGAACCCCCATGGCACCTCGAAAGGCGGGCGTGTGCTACGGTCACCAGACAATCACCAATCACTCCGCCGATTCCCCATCGTCCTTCGGCTTCGACTCATCGAACGGCTTTTTGGTCCGGCGGACGACGGCGTCCTTCAGCAGATATTCGATCTGTCCGTTCAGGCTCCGCAGTTCCGCCTGCGCCCAGCGTTCCAGCGCCTCGTAGAGCGCTGGGTCCATGCGCAGCAGGAACGCCTTGCGTGGTTGCTTCATCGTTGGCACCTCCCAACAGGCCACAGGCAGCCGGCCGCATGGTTCGCTCAGCGGCCGCCTGCTGCTGGCCTCGTCGCTAGTTGTGCAGCGTGCCGGTGTTGATGACGGGGTGAACCTCCGCTTCGCCGCACAGGACGACGAGGAGGTTGCTGACCATCGACGCCTTGCGGTCCTCGTCGAGCTCGACGACCTTCTTGTCGCTCAGCTCCTGCAGGGCCATCTGCACCATGCTGACGGCGCCGTGCACGATCTTCTGGCGGGCGGCGATGATCGCCTCGGCCTGCTGGCGGCGGAGCATCGCCTGGGCGATCTCCGGGGCGTAGGCGAGGTGCGTCAGCCGGGCCTCGTCAACGTGGACGCCCGACTTCGACAGGCGTTCGTGCAGTTCGGCACGTAGGGCCTGCGACACGTCGTCGACGCCGCTGCGGAGCGTGGTTTCGTTCTCCTCGCCGTGGTCGTAGGCGTAGGAGTTGGCGAGGTGGCGGACGGCGGTTTCACTCTGCACGCGGACGTAGTCGGCGTAGTTCTCGACCTCGAAGCAGGCGGCGAAGGTGTCTTCGACACGCCAGACGACGACGGCGGCGATCTCGATGGGGTTGCCGAGCTTGTCGTTCACTTTGAGGCGGGCGCCTTCGAGGTTGTGGGCGCGGAGTGACAACTTGCGTTTCGACATGAACGGGTTGGCCCACCAGAAGCCGCTGTCTCGGGCGGTGCCGACGTACGAGCCGAACAGCGTGTACAGGCACGCTTCGTTGGGGAGCAGGGTGATGAACCCCGCCGCCAGGAAGCAAGCGACGACGAAGCAGGCGATGCCGGAGAAGATCGAGGGGAGGCCGATGATTTTGTCGCGTTCGACGACGATGACGCCGAACAGGAACAGTCCCGCTGCCGCCGCGTAGAGCAGCAGGGTGAGGGGAAGCATGGTCCAGCCACTCGATAGGGTGATCGATTTCTCCCGACTCATGCCGCACTCCTGAAAGAGGGGGGGGGATTCTCGTCTCGCTATTGATATGATAGCATTTCAATATCAAAGAATCAAGCCCTGCATGCGAGATTCCCGAACGAGAGGCAGGCTGCGGCTTGGGTGTCATTCCAGCGTGTTCTGCCATGCGCGCTCGCGCGTTCTCCATGCGTGAAACGAAAAACCCCCGGTGAGCCGAGGGTTTGGGAAGGGATCTGAATCGCGCAGCTCGTCATGCCTTGCCGATTGGGACAAGAACGGGCTTGGAGGGGAAATCGCAGAGCGGCACGCTGAGCGTCGGTTCGTCGAGGATTTCCTGCAAGGTGGTGCTGCGGAAGGCGTGCTCGACCGACGCCAGGGCGTTGTCGACGCGCTTGTGGAGCGGGCAGAGGTTGGTGCCGTGCGAAGCGAGGTCGAGCGGGCAGGTCTTGATGCGGTTGATCGGATCGACGGCGTTGACCACTTCGAGGATGGTCAGCTCGCTGGGGATCTTGACGAGCGACATGCCGCCGCCGATGCCTCGCTGCGAGCGGACGATGCCGGCTTGCACCAGGTTCTGCAGGACTTTCGACAGGTACGCCTGTGGCACCTTCGTCATCTTGGCGATCTCTTCGGTCGTCAGCCCCGCCGGCGACTTGCTGGCGAGATGCACCACCGCTCGCAGGGCGTACTCAACCGTCTGTGAAAACATGGATGCTCCGGTCCGTGCGACACGCTTCGTCAACCCTCTTCTTTGTAGCCCGTGCGAGCGTTCGCTGCGCCATCTGAATGGAAAACAGTGCGAGACTACGATTTCTTCTTCTCGTCCTTGCGAGGCGGCGCGGGCCGCGCTGGCGGCGGCGTGCCGGGACGTGCGGGCGGCTGCACGACGGGCGGGCCGCTGTTCGGCGGGCCGCCGATCTGCGGGTTGGTCGGGGAGCCTGGCTGGCCGGGCGGACCGACCGGATTCTTCGGCAGCGAGCCGATTGGGGCCGTACCGCCGGTGACGGGACTGGTCGTCGCCGGGCCTTTCGGGGGGCCCGTCATCGGCGGCGGGTTGAACGTCGTCGTTGGCTGCGACTTGGGCAGGCCGCCGACGGGCGCGGGATTCGTCGGCGTCTTCGCGACCGGATTCGAGATCGGCGCCTGACCCGTTGATGACTTCGCGACAGGGTTCGAGATCGGCGCCTGACCGGTTGGTGACTTCGCTACCGGATTGGAGAGCGGCGTCGTGCCGGGCTTCGTCAGGCCGCCGACGCTGGAAGGATTGCCCACTCCCGACTTCGTGACGGGCGGCGTCGTCGGCACGTTCAGCGACGCGACGCGCGGCCGGCCCGGGTTCGCGGCGCCCTGCGACGGCGCTTCGCTCTGCACGCGCTGCTGCGCCACCGCCTGCTGCGTCGCCTGGGTCGAAGCCCGCACCTGCGTGCGCGACGCGGCGTTCAGCGCCACCGTCTTCTCGCCGCGCGAGGCCAGCACGTTCTTCGCCGGCGCGAGCGCGGCCGTCTTCTGGATGTTGTTCGTCGTGACGTTGTTCACGGTGACGTTGTTGACGTTCGTCACGTTGTTCACCGTCACGTTGTTGATGACCGTGTTCTGCTGCACCAGCGTGCGCGGCGGCACCGGGGCCCGGCCGTGGTAGCGCTCGACGGTGAGGGCGTAGTGCGACTCGTACCAGCGCGGACGGTCGCGGCATTCCCACGCCTGGTAGACGATGATCGGCTCGTAGTGCCGGCGGCTGTAGACGACGCACGACTCGTAGCCCAGGCTCGTGTAGCGCGCGGAGTAGTAGTCGCCGAAGTAGTAGTGGCACGACGCCGGGCGGATGAACATCGCGTCGAGCATCACCGTGTCGGTGACGGCGTAGTACGGCGTGTAGCTGAAGCGCGGCCCGACGACGACGGCGTCGATGTAGACCGGGGCGTACAGGACGCCGCGCCGCGAGACGGCGAGATCCCAGTAGCCGCCGATGAAGACGTAGCCGCTGGGGGTCCAGCGGTAGTGCGACGGGACGTAGAGGTAGCCCTGCCTGGCGCGGTTCCAGTAGCCCGCGCGCCAGGCGTAGCGGTCGCCGTTCCACATCCAGTAGCCGGGGACGTAGATCATGTCGGGGCCGGGGGCGACGCCGGGCGCGACGTTCGGGGGAGCAGGAGGCTCCGGGTAGTAGGTCACTTCGGGCGGGCGGTTGTCGCGCGGGGTGGCGTTCCAGAAGCCGGGCACCCACTGGAACTCGTCGCCGGTCTGCCGCCAGTAGCCGGCGACCCATTCCTTCTCGGCCGGCTTGATGCGCCAGCAGCCGCTGACCCAGAGGAAGTCCTGGCGGTCGTCGTCCCAGCCCCAGTAGCCGCCGACCCAGACGACCTCGCCTTCGGGCTTCTCCTCGGGGGGCAGTTCTTCAATCGGAGTCGGCGGCCGTTTCGGCACCGCCTGCGTCGGCTTCGCCTCGGACGACGGCGTCGCGAACGCTTCATGGATCGGACCGCGCGCCAGCACCTCGACCCCTTTGGGCACTTCCGGCACGCCGTCGGCGTTCCTCGGCGCGGGCTGCGGCTCCTGCGACGACGAGTAGGAATCGGCAAGCACCGTCATCCCGACCAGCAGGGCGAACGCCCCCAACCGCCCCAATTGCATCCACATCGCAAAAACCCTCCATGACCATCCCGAAACGGCGCGCAGTCCGCCGAGGCTGCGCCTTGTATCGTCAAGGCGAGGGCCTGTCCAGCGACGTTTCGGGCGGGCGATGGTGCGCGATGCAAGGCGTGGAGGGCGACAAGCAGATCGAGAGGGATGCCGTCGAACGTCGCATCGAGAAACAACTCTTGCGGGAATGCCACGTCCTGTGCTTTGCAATCAAAGCTATTTCGCTTCGGGCGAAGGAGCGCCGGACGGAACTCGGGCCAGACGCAAGCCGGTACTTTGGCTTTGGTTCGACGGCAACCTCGTGAGACGACACGCCGCTCGGCAATACTCGGTGGGGCTGTTCCAACTGCCGCCCCGCAGCGCGTATCCGTCGGCCTCATCGAACGTTTTCGCGGCGTCGTCGCACCACACAGCCAGGTTGCCGTGCAGGTCGTGCAAACCCAGTGCGTTCGGCTCGTACGAGCCCACCTTGCACGTCCGACCCAGCATGACGGGGTTCTCGACCGTTCCCGTGTTGAGATTCGCCCGCATTCCCGCGGCGTTCGCCGGCTTGGCGAAGTAGAAATCGAACGCGCTGTCCAGCCTGTCCGACATCGGGCCGCCCCGGCAGGCGTACTCGTATTCCACCTCCTTCGGCAGCCGATACACCCAGCCCGTGTCCTTCTCCAGCTTGTTCAGCCGCGCCACGAAGATCTGGCAGGCCTCCCACGAAACCCGATCCACCGGGAACCGCTTCAGATCCGCGTCCGAGATGTCCTTCACCTCGTCCTTGCCCGCGCCCTTGCGCGAGAAGTAGCTGGGGTTGTCCTCCATCACTTTCTCCCACTCCTCCTGCGTGACGTGATACTTGCCCATGTAGAAGTCGGCCGGGATCACCACCTCCTTGTCGCCGAGCTTGTCCTTGCCGCCGCCCAGCCACGACTTGCCCTTCGGCACGATCACGAACTCCATGCCGATGGTGTTCTTGAAGGTGGGCGGCAAGGGCCCCGACGGAACAGCGGGCGGGGAGCCGATCGGCGACCCATCCGCCTTCACCCACTTCGCGCCGACAATCTTGCCGTGATGGCCGTTGCCGGAGGAGTCGGTCAGCACATCCCCCTGCCCTTCGTCGCAGTGGAACATGGCCAAGGTGTCCGGGTCAGGTTCGAATCGGGTCTTCGGCTCAAATTCCTTTACATAGCGCGCGGTCCTGGAGATGCGGACTTCATCGATCACTCCGGTGAAAAGATCTCGCCCTTCGTACCCGCCGAGACAGAATCGCACCTTCGATGGCAAGTGCGGTGCGAGCATCTGTGACTCCGCTACTTGCTTTCCGCGCAAATAGACTTTCAGTTTCCGACCGTCATACACCGCGGCAACATGCTGCATCTCCCCGTCATCGAGTCGCAGACCGCTCTTGGCGGTACTCCATGTCGGTTCGTCGGCAAAACTCACGGCCGCTTCGAGTTGGTTCTCAAAAACCGAAAGCCCGAGGCCGCGCGGAGGCGAGTACGCAGCCAGGATCGTTGCCAACCGATTTAGCTTGCCGCACCGAACCCAGGCTTCGATCGTCCAGGAACCTTCGCGATCGTCAGTCAACGGCAATTGCACCCAGGTTTTGACGCCATCGAATGCCAGCGAGTAATTGGGTTCCGGATTTGATTCGGCCTTCTTTGGATCCGCCTTCACCCACTTCGCGCCAACGATTTCGCCATCATGCCCGTTACCGGAGGAGTCCTTGAGTATGGTGCCTTCGCCTTCGTCGAAGCGGTATAGAGCGAGCGTGTTCGCGTCCGGCGCCCAGCGCTTGTCGGGCGTGAAATCGGCGTCGTAGCGTGCAACCTTTGAGATACGGACTTCGTTCATGCGGCCGAGAAAACCGCCGTCGCCCGCGCGATTGTTTCCCAGGAGGAAACTCGTGGGAGAGAGCTTAATGTCTTGGGCGGGCCTCCTGCTTTGAAGTTGGCCATGGACGTAGAATCGAATCTCCGCGTTGCCATCATAGACTCCCGCGACATGGATGAGTTGATTTCGCGGCACCGGTTGCTTTTCCCAGGCGATGACATGCTTGTCGGGTGTTGTCAGACGCGTCATGAAGGCCAATTTATTCCCGTCGCCGCCATGGAGGGGTAAAGGGACATACAACGTGAATCCCCCCCGGAAGCCGGCGTTGCCCAGGAGGTCGCAGCTTTTAGACTGATTGGCAGGTTGCTCTAACACGGTCCAGGCCTCTACGGTCAAAGCATGATCTTCAAGGATTTTCAGCGACGGAATCTTGACCACGCTGTTCTCGCCATCGAAAGCCAGGGCAAAGCGACCGGTCGCAAGCGGCGTATTCGGATCGACCTTGGGATCGATCTTTGGAGTAACTACTACGTTCGGTTGTTGCTTCCGCAAAAGATGCGTGACCCCGGCGAACTCGATCACGGCCAGTGCGATTACGGGAAGCAACAGGACGACCGCCGCGGCAACCCACTTCCGTCCGGCCGGTTTAACGGCGCTGGGCGATGCAGGGAGGACATTTTTCACCTCCTGTTTCGCCTTGAGCTTCGCTTCGCAATCGGCGAGCAAGTCGGCCACTTCCCGAGCCGACTGGAAGCGTTCGTCGGGGTTCTTGGCGTGCAGTTTCGCGATGATGTCGCACACCCATGCCGGGGTTTCGGGAATGATCTCCGGAATGGGGCGCGCCGGCTCCTCGGCCACACGCTTGAGGACCGCCAGCACGGAGGGGGCGCGGAACGGCGGCCGGCCGCTCACCATCAGGTAGAGCACGCTGCCGAGACTGAAAAGGTCGGCCCGCTGGTCGATCGGCTGCCCCAGCGCCTGCTCCGGGGCCATGAACATCGGCGTGCCGGCGATGACGCCGCTCTGCGAGATGCTGGCGTCGTCGGCGGCGCGGGCTAGGCCGAAGTCGGTGATCTTCACCCTCTGCGTTCCGCCTTCGAGCAGGATGTTGCCCGGCTTGATGTCGCGGTGGATCAAGTCGCACGCATGGGCCGCGGCCAGCCCCTCGGCGACCTGCCGGCCGATGCGCAGCATCTCGGGCACGTCGAGCGGGCCGCTCCGGTTGAGCCTCTGCTGGAGCGTCTCGCTCGGGATGAACTCCATCACCAGATAGGGGAGCGGCTGTTCGCCGACCTCGTAAACTTGCACCACGTTCTCGTGGCGAACGGCCGCCGACGACCGGGCTTCGCGCAGGAACCGTTTGCGGGCGGGGGACAACGTCGCGATCTGCGGGGCCATCACCTTGACCGCGACCACGCGTTGCAGGACGTTGTCGAAGGCGCGGAAGACGATGCCGAAGCCCCCTTTGCCGAGCACCTGCAGCACCTCGTAGTGCCCGAGGCGGCCCAACGAGTCGGGCCGGGTCGGCTTGCCGAGGAACTTGAGCTCTTCGTCTTCCTCGTGCGCAGCTTCCGGGAGCGCGGGGCTGTCCAGTGCCAGGGTCTCGCCGTTGCTCAACTCCGGCGACTTGACGGCCGGGCTGGCGAGGAAGCTGCCGGCCGGGTCGTGGGCGCGGAGCAGCATCTCGACCCGGTCCCGCAGCCCGGCATCGCCCGCGCAGGCACGATCCAGGTACGCGGCGAGGGCGGTCTCGTCCGGCTTGTCGGTCGCCGCGAGAAAGATCTCTTTGACGCGATTCGGGTCGATGGTCATGGGCACTCCAGGTTGAGGTTCACCCAACAATGCGAGAACCGGAGGCGTTTGTCTCACCGAATCTGGAAAATAATCCTCAGTCCGACTCCGCCCCGGCGATGGCGTCGCGGAGCCAGGCGCGGGCGTAGGTCCAGTGGCGATAGGCGGTGGCACGCGACAAGCCGAGCGCGGCTGCGGCGTCCTCGATCGACAGCCCCGCGAAATGACGCAGTTCGACCACCCGGGCGGCGACTGGATCCTCGGCGGCGAGCCGGGTCAGCGCCGCGTCCAGGGCGAGCAGCTTTTCGTCTGCAATCTCGGGTTCGGCGGGGACATCCGGCAAATCGACACGTTGGCGGCGGCCGCCGTGCTTTTCCGTCCCTTTCCGGCGAGCGGCGTCCACCAGGATTCGGCGCATCGCTTCCGCAGCGGCCGCGAAGAAATGACCGCGGCTTTCCCAACGAATCTGGTCCTCAGGCCCGATCAGCCGCAAATACGCTTCGTGGACAAGGGCGGTCGGCTGAAGGGTATGGTCGGGCGATTCGGCCGCCATGCGCGCGGCGGCGAGTTTCCGCAATTCGTCGTAGACGAGCGGAAGCAGGTCCGCAGCAGCCTGGCGGTCGCCGACCGCAGCGGCGTCCAGAAAAAGCGTCACGTCGGCCATGGCGATTGATTATTGGATTTTCAAAGGGGAGTCGAAATCTCCAGCACGTTTCGCGGCGTTGACGGATCGTTCTCGGCCGTGGTCTCTCCCCTACCTCGCCGTGAACAGCACGCACAGCACCAGCAGCACCACACCGATGATGAGGTAGAGGCCCCAGCCCGACAGCGCGGACGGGGTGGGCGAGCCGCTCTTGGTTCGTCGCGCCGGCGGGCCGAACGGCTCGCACGGGATCAACACCGTCGACGCCGTGGTCCATTCGCGCGTGCCGTCGTGCAGTTCCAGGAAGAGATCCTCGCCGTCGGCTTCCACCACCTGGCCGCCGACGTACTGGCTGCCGAAGCTCCGTCGGAACGCGAGGTCGGTGCCGACCGCGACCGTCAGCGGCAGCAATTGGTTCAGGAAAACCCAGGCCGTCTCGCCGAAGTCGTAGCGGATCTGCACCTGCTTCGTCGTGTCGTCGAATTCCACCGTGGTCCCCGCGAGCAGGACATCGGGATGCCACGGCGCCATCACGCGGTCCCCTTCCTGAAGGTCTTCAAGGAAATCCCTGGGCCGCTCGATGGTCACCGGCTTCGTCTGGACGAGCTTCTGCAAGTCCGGCGCCTCGCGCGTCGGCGCGGGCGGCGCGTCCTTCTTCTCCGGCAGCGACAGGTCCGGCACGTTGCGGGGCAGCGAGGGATCGGGCGCGGCCATGGGCGGTCGCCTCCGTGGGGTTGATGGTTTCAATCCCACCATGATAAACGCCGCCCCCGCAAGGAGAGAAGCGGAATTCGCAAAAGGTTCGCGTTCGTAGAATCGAGGAAACGACGCAAGGGGCCGCAAGTGGGAGAGTTGGCGATGCGTGGCGTGAAAGAGGTGCTTTTCATCGGGCCGGCGCATCTCGGCGCCGCGGCGGCGGAGCAGTTCAACGCCATCGCCGGTCGCATGCGGCTGCCGTGGAAAGCGCGTGCCGCCATCACGGCGACCGCCGAGGAGCAAGCGGCCGCGAGCCGGGTCGTCGTGCTGCACGCGGGCGAATCGACGCAAGCAATCGCCGCCAATGCTGAGAAGTGGCGGATCGACGACGTCGCCCGCATCGAGCGCGAGATTTCCGGCCTGGTGGCCCGACTGCTTGGCGGCGGCCAACGCGAAGAACCGGCCGAAACGGTGATAGCAGTCGAGGCGAAGACAGCGGACAAGCCGAAGAAGAAGCCGGTGGTGCGCGTCGGCCGCGAAACGAAGGGGAGGCGCGGCAAGGGGGTGACGACCGTCACCGACGTGCCGCTCGGCGAAGCGCAGCTCCTGGAGCTCGCCGCGACCCTCAAGAACCGCTGCGGCACCGGCGGGACCGTCAAGGACGGCGTCATCGAGATCCAGGGCGACCAGCGCGACCGCCTCGCCGCCGAGCTGGAGAAGCTCGGCTACCAGGTCAAGCGCGTCGGCGGCTGACTACTTCCAGCAGACGTAGGCGACGATGGCGTAGATCACGATGCCGAGGCAGAAGATCGACACGACCAGCGTGACGACGGCCGCGCCGGCGGAGTAGTCCTGCGCGCGGAACTCGGCCCAGTCGGCGTCGGTGAACGACGCGGGGGCGGGACTATGGGCATGCGTGTCGGACATGCGGGTCTCTCCTCGTTCGGTTCGGCCAGATACGAATCGCTCGCATTCATTTTACAGAAAACCGCCGCCGCGTCGCCACGGCAATCCGCAATCTGAAATCATCACTCTTCAATCTGCGCCAGCCAGGCCGCCGCCTGGGCGTCGCTCGGCATGCGCCAGTCGCCGCGCGGCGACAGGCTGACCGAGCCGACCTTCGGCCCGTCGGGCAGGCACGAGCGCTTGAACTGGCTCGCGAAGAACCGCTGCAAAAACACCCGCAGCCAGCGGCGGATCTCGTCCGGCGTGTACGCCGCCTCGAACTCGGCCTGCTCGGCCAGGTACAGGATCTTCTCCGGCGGAGCGGCGTAGCGCAGGAAATGGAACAGGAAGAAGTCGTGCAGCTCGTAGGGGCCGATCACGCTTTCGGTCTCCTGCGTGATTCGCCCGTCCTTCGCGGCCGGCAGCAGTTCCGGCGAGATCCGCGTCGCCACGATGTCGAGCAGCGTATGCTGCGCTTCGCCGGTGAACTCGTTGTCGGCGGCCCAGCGGACCAGAAATTTCACCAACGTTTTGGGAATGCTGACGTTCGGGTTGTACATGCTGATGTGGTCGCCGTTGTAGGTGCACCAGCCGAGCGCGAGTTCGGAAAGGTCGCCGGTGCCGACGACGAAGCCGTGGTTCATCAGCAGGTTGGTCCGCATGCGGGCTTGCACGTTCTCGAAGACCAGATCGTGCTGCCGTTCGGGCGGCAGTTCGTGCAGTTTGGCGGTGAACGTGTCGACCGTCAGCCCGTCGAGCGCGATGCCGAACGGGGCGTGGCCGAGCAGCCGCATTTCTTCGAGGCAAAGCGAGCGGATGTCGCAGGTGCGCGATTCCACACGAAGATGCTGCATGAGGTCGGTCGCGTTGGTACGCGTGCGCGGCGTCGTGCCGAAGCCCGGCATCGTGAGCGCGCGGATCTTCGAGCGCGGAGCGTTGAGCAAGTCGAACGTCTTGCAGACGACGAGCAGCGCGAGCGTGGAGTCGAGGCCGCCCGACACGCCGATCGACACCGCCGGCACGCCGATGTGCTCCAGCCGCTTCGCGAGGCCGGCGACCTGCGTTTGGAAAATTTCGTGGCAGCGCTCGCTCAGCTGCTCGACGCCGCGCGGCACGAACGGATGCGCCTCGACGGGCCGCACCAATGGGCGCGGTTCGTCGTCGGGAGGCAGGCGGAAGTGCGATTGGCCGAACGTGCGGCCCTTGAGCAGCGAGCGTGAGTCGTTGAAGGTGTTGGTCTGCTGGCGGTCGTGCTGCAAGCGCTGCACGTCGATGTCGCTGACCAGCAGCGTGTCGTCGCGCAGAAATCGCTGCGACTCGGCGAGCAGCACGCCGTTCTCGGCGATGAGGGCGTGGCCGCCGAAGACGAGGTCGGTGGACGACTCGCCGACGCCGGATGAGACGTAGACGTAGCCGGCGATGCAGCGTCCCGACTGGTTGACGACGAGCTGCCTGCGGTACGCCGCCTTGCCGATGACCTCGTTGCTGGCCGACAGGTTGATGAGAATCTTCGCGCCGGCGATCGCCTGGAATGAACTGGGCGGGACCGGCACCCACAGGTCCTCGCAGATCTCGACGCCGAACGTCGCCGCGCCGTCGCGCTGGTCGGCGAAGAGCGCGTCGGCGGTGAGCTGGCAGAACGGGAAGCCTTTGCCATGAACCGCCAACCCTTGCGCCAGCGACCCCGACGTGAACCAGCGGGCCTCGTAGTACTCCTTGTAGTTCGGCAGGTACGTCTTCGGCACGACGCCCAGCAGCTTCCCCTTCTGCCCGACGGCGGCCACGTTGAACAGCTGGTCGCCGACCAGCCAAGGCAGCCCCACGACGAAGACGCCGGAGTAGCGCGTTTCGCTGGCGTGCAGCAGCGCCTTCAAGCCATCGCGGGCGGCTTGTTGCAGCGGCGCGTGGTGGAACAGGTCGCCGCAAGTGTAGCCGGTGAGGGCGAGTTCGGGAAACACAAGAAGGTGCGTGTGCTGTGGTTCGGCCTGGTCCATGAGCGACAGAAGGCGCGACGTGTTGAACGCCACGTCGGCGACCCGCAACCGGGGCAGCCCCGCCGCCACCCGCACGAAGCCATGCTGCAACATCGCGAAGCCCACGTTTGAATTGAGATTGCTCGGTTTCAAGAAACTTTGCGTGCCTCTCATCTTATGGACGCGATGAACCTGCTGGTTCGTGGGGCTGAGCCGCGCGGCCTTTCTCCCCACGGGTTCGGCCACTTGCCGGCTGCACGCCAAGAAAACTTGTGCCGTTCCGCGAATCCGGGCTAAAATGACCCGATGGCATCCACGAAACACCCACCAGGTGGCGCGTGACGGAAGCGATCCATAGCCCAGGAAGGCAGCGGCGTGTCGTCGTACTCGGTTCGACCGGCTCGATCGGCGTCTCCGCGCTTGATGTCGTCCGCCACCTCGACGACCGCTTGCACGCCTGGGGACTGAGCGCCCACAGCCGCTGGGAGACGATGCTGCAGCAGGCGGAGCAGCACAAGCCGCGCTACATCCACGCGACCGACGGCGAATCCGCCAAGCGGTTGAAGGATCGCCGGATGCCAGGCGGGACGGAGCTGCTCGACGGGCCGGACTCCATCGCCCGCATGGTGCGCGATCCCGAAGTCGACATCGTGCTGACCGCCATCGTCGGGGCGGCGGGTCTGGAAGGCACCTGGCTCGCTCTTGATGCTGGCAAGACGGTCGCGGTCGCCAACAAGGAAACGCTGGTGATGGCCGGGCCGCTCGTGATGGAGCTGGCGAAGAAACGCAACGCCCGCATCCTGCCGGTCGACAGCGAGCACAGCGCGGTCTTCCAGGCGATGCAGTCGGGCCAGCCGCGCGAGGTGCAGCGGATCGTGCTGACCGCGAGCGGCGGGCCGTTCCGGGGACGCTCCGCGAAGGATCTCGCCAATGTGACGCCTGAACAGGCGCTCAAGCATCCGAACTGGGTGATGGGCAAGAAGATCACGATCGACTCGGCCACGATGATGAACAAGGCGCTGGAGGTGATCGAAGCCCGCTGGCTGTTCAACCTGAAGCCGGAGCAGATCGAGGTGATCGTCCACCCTGAATCGATCATCCATTCGTTCGTGGAGTTCACCGACGGGTCGGTGCTGGCGCAGCTTTCGCCCCCCGACATGCGGCTGCCGATCCAGTACGCCCTGACCTGGCCGGAACGAACTGCGGGGCCGGCGAAGAAGCTCGACTGGGCGGCGCTCTCGACGCTCCACTTCGAGCAGCCCGATCACGACACGTTCCCCGCGCTGCAGCTCGGCTTCGAGGTGGCCAAGCGCGGCGGGACTTGCGGCGCGGTCCTCAACGCCGCCAACGAAGCCGCCGTCGAAGCGTTCCTTGCGGGGGAGCTGAAATTCCTCGACATCCCCCGCGTCTGCCGTGAAGTCCTGAACCATCATCCCTACAGTGCGCGGCCCACCTTGCAGGAACTGCACGATTTGGACCGTTGGTCGCGCCAGGAGGTTGTCCGTTGGAAAAGCGTGAAGGCTCTCCCGATTCGTTGATCCCCGCGTCGACTCCGCCTGTCGCCACCGCCCCGCAAAGCGCCCCGGACGACGTGCGCGGCTGGCTGGCGGGCAACTGGTTCTCGCTGGTGTTCGTCGTCCTCGTCGCCGGCTGGATCGGCTACGTCTTCCGCGACAACTGGGACGCCTACTGGTCGATCCTCAAGGCGGCGCTCGGCCTGTCGTTCGTCATCTTCATCCACGAACTGGGCCACTTCCTCGTCGCCAAATGGTGCGACGTGCATGTGACCACCTTCAGCATCGGCTTCGGCCCCGCCTTCCCCGGCTGCTGGTTCGTCTGGGGCGAGACGACGTACAAGATGTCCATCTTCCCCCTTGGCGGCTACGTCCAGATGGTCGGGCAGGTCGACGGCGACGAAGGCAGCGACGGCAGCGAGGAGGACCCCCGCTCCTACCGCGCCAAGAGCGTCTGGCAACGCATGGCGATCATCTCCGCCGGCGTCATCATGAACGTCATCCTCGCCGTCCTCTGCTTCATCGTCGTCTTCGAGGGGCCGGGCAAGGACCGCATGGCCGCCGTCATCGACGCCGTCGACACCAACGCCCCCGCCTTCCGCCAGGGGATCCGCACCGGCGCTTCCATCGACCACATCGGCGGCATCGACGCCCCGACGTTCGACGAGCTCCGCATGACGGTGATGAATTCCAAGCACGGCGAGAAGCTGCCGTTCTCCTACCATGTGGGGGACCAGAAGCCGGTCAGCCTCGACATCGAGCCTCGCCTGGAGAAGACCGACCTGCGCCCCGTGATCGGCATCCAGCCGCCCAACCGCCTGATGCTGGCGACACGCCGCTACCTCGACCCGTCGATGCCGGTCCCCGCCTACGCCAACACCTCCGCCGCCAACGCGGCGCCGGCGCTGCGGTACGCCGACCGCGTCGTCGGCACGACCGACCCGGACGACCCGGCCAAGATCAAGGACCTGCCCGACGATCCGCGCTATCCCGGCAAGGGGCAGGCCGACTTCTTCGAGTTCGACAAGCGCATGCAGCAGCTCGCCGGCCAGCCCGTCGTGATCCGCGTCGAGCGCGACGAGAAGGGCAAGAAGGAGCTGGTCGACGTCAAGATCGAGCCTTCCTACCGCCACAGCCTCGGCGTCCGCATGCAGATGGGCAACATCGTCGTCGTCCGCGAGGGGACCGAGGCCGCCAAGGAGCTGCGGCCCG
>JAYSSW010000804.1:0-3193 GCA_043720335.1 Planctomycetia bacterium | reverse complement strand
CTCTTCCTCTTCGTCCCAACCGGGGGCCGCGGGAGCGAGCAGATCGAGCAGGCACTCCTCAACACGCTCTGAAGCGGCCGTTTGGACTTCTTCGCGCTTGTTCGCTTTGACCAGCGTGATCGCCGCTTCGACCAGGTCGCGGATCATGCTCTCGACGTCGCGGCCGACGTAGCCGACCTCGGTGTACTTGGAGGCTTCGACCTTGATGAAGGGGGCGCCGACGAGTTGGGCGAGGCGGCGGGCGATCTCGGTTTTGCCGACGCCGGTGGGGCCGATCATGATGATGTTCTTGGGGGTGACGTCCTTGCGCAGGTCGGCGGGGAGCTGCAGCCTTCGCCAGCGGTTGCGGATGGCGACGGCGACCGCCTTCTTGGCGGCGTTCTGCCCGACGATGTAGCGGTCCAGCTCGGCCACGATCTGGCGCGGGGTCATTTCAGCCACGTTCGGTTCTCCTTGCCATCGTCGTCGCGTCTGTTGCCGTTGGATAAGGTCGAAGCATGCGTTGACCCCGCCGCCTCAGACGGCAGCGGGCTTGATATTTACTGACTGCTGACCACTGATCCCTGACCCCTGCTTCACTTCCACGCCTGCACGATGAGCAGCGTGCCGGGCTTCTCCCGGCGCATCGCCCGGCGGTCGAAGGCGTTCATCATCGGGTGCAGCACGCGCGGGAAGTAGCCGTTGCACTGGCCTTCCTTCGAGAAGTTCAGGCACTCCACCTTACTGAACCTGCGCGCGAGATGGCTGATTTCGGCGGGGGCGTTGCTGCGGTAGTGGACGGGGTAGTTCTCGTAGCGTTCGTCGCCGCGCTTGCCGAGCAGCATATTCAAATAGCCGTCCTTCACCTTCAGTTTGTCGAACCAACTGGAGAAGGTGCAGAAGTAGTGTCGGCTATCGACGGTCATGCCCCAGAAGACGCCGCCGGGGGCGAGAACGTCGTAGGCTTTGTCCCAGAATTTCTGCGGGTGTTCGAGATGTTCGAGCACCATGATCGCGTAGGCGACATCGACGGAGCCGGGCGTGATCGGGGCGTCCTCGAAGAAGCAGCGGTGGACCTGGTGGAAGCGGCTGCTGGGCTGGACGGCGTGGTCCGGCTCGACGCCGAGGAAGGTGGTGGCGCGGTCGGCCATCGCTTCCTGGAGGGGCACGTCGCCATCGAAGCCCCTGCCGCAGCCGATGTCGAGGATGGTGAGGTTGGGCTTGGCGGGCAGGTCGCCGAGGATGAGGTCGAACAGGATCCGATCGCGGCAGACGCCGGCGCGGTAGCGTTCGAGGAGCGGGCTTGTGGTGATGGGAGGCATGGCGTGCGCGGGGGTGGAGGGAAGGTTGTCAAGCCCCACCATGAGCGAAGCGATTGGTGGGGGTCGGAACCCCCAGGAATCGCGTTGCTCATCCTGGGGCTTGGGGGCATCGTGGTCGCTACTCGATCACTTCGACTTCGATGTTGCGGTTGGTGTAGATGCAGAGGTCGCCGGCGATGCCGAGGGCGGCTTCGACGATCTCGCGGGCGCCGAGCGACGAATGCAGGGCCAGCGCGCGGGCGGCGGCGAGGGCGTACGAGCCGCCGGAGCCGATGGCGACGATGCCGTCGGTGGGCTGGATGACGTCGCCGGTGCCGCTCACGACCAACAAGTGGTCGCGGTCGGCGGTGATCATCATGGCTTCGAGCCGGCGCAGGCTGCGGTCGAGGCGCCAGTCCTTGGCCAGCTCGGTCGCTGCGCGGGGGACGCTTCCCTGGAAGTCCTTGAGCTTGGCTTCGAAGCGTTCCATGAGGGCGAAGGCGTCGGCCGAGGCGCCGGCGAAGCCGACGACGACCTTGTTCTGGAAGAGTCGGCGGATCTTGCGGGCGTCGCTCTTCATGACGACGTCGCCGAGCGTGACCTGCCCGTCGCCGCCGATGGCGGTGAGGCCCTTGTGCCGAACCGCCAGGATCGTCGTGGAGCGGATGCGCTGCAAGGCGGTCTCCTTTAGCCAAGGCAATGGAACCACAGAGGCACAGAGAACACAGAGAAATGCAGGAAAGAGACAGAAGGACCGCGCAAGCCCCAGGATGAGCGAAGCGATTCCTGGGGGTGATGGCGATTTTTGATTTCAGATTGCAGATCTCAGATTGGAAAACTTGGCAAGCCCCAGGATGAACGAAGCGAGTCCTGGAGGTGTGTTGTTGCAAGGTTCGACCCCCACCAATCGCGTTGCTCATGGCGGGGCTTGGACGTTTTCAATCTGCAATCACGAATCTGCAATCTGCAATCCGAAGCCCCGTGCCTGCCGCTGTTATAGGACGGCTTCGCGGATTAGGCTCGTTTGCCCCTTTTCTTGCGTCGTCGGGCAGGCGATAATGAAAGGACCGATCTTTCGTCCCTTCCAACCTGGAGAAACGCCATGGTCCGCAGTATTCCTTGGTTCGCGGCCTTGTTGCTGGGAGCGGGACTGCTGGCCCCCGGCATGCTGCATGCGCAGTCGAAGACCCCGCGCAGCGTGCAGGACGACGCCGGCCTGTTCAACAAGGAAGCCGTCACGAAGGCCAACAGCGAAATCGCTCTCATCAAGAGCAAGCACGGCAAGGACTTCTTTGTCGAGACCGTCAAGGAAGGCCCCAAGTCCGGCCAGGCCGCCTGGGCGCGCACCCGCGCCAGGAACGCCAGCGTCAACGGCGTCTACCTCGTCTTCAGCACCGAGCCGAAGCACTTCGAGGTGGTGGTCGGCAACAAGACGCTCACGAAGATGTTCACGCAGACCGACTCCGACGAACTGGTCGCCCTGCTGAAAACCCACATGAAGAATGACCGCGACGCCGCCCTGCAGAAGTCGGCGAGCTTCGTCCTGACGCGGATGAACGCCCACGCAGGCACGAAGAAAGCCGTCGCCGCCGACCCGGACGAGGACGGCTTCTTCGACGACGCGCCGGCGAACCCGGCGACGAAGCAGGCCGAGCACCCGGCGGCGCAGCGCAGCACCATGTCCCCCTGGGTCGGCTACGCCCTCATCATCGGCGCCGTCCTCGTCATCGGCTGGCTGCTCATGGCGGTCTTCCGCGGCCTCGCCAGCATGGGAGGCGGCGGCGGCGGCGGGGGCGGCGGCTTCATGACCGGCATGCTCGGCGGCCTCTTCGGCGCCATGGCCGGCATGTGGATGTACAACTCCTTCTTCGGCGGCTCCCACGCCTACGGCGCGGATCCCTCTGCGGGCGCCG
>JAYSSW010000803.1:0-6731 GCA_043720335.1 Planctomycetia bacterium | reverse complement strand
CCGCCAACGTAGCCGCTGCCGCCCGTAAGCAGGATCAGGGGCCGGGTTTCATCGTCTGCGTTCGTCATCGACCTTCATCCCGCCGAAGCGAAAGTCTGCCACGTTTTGCATTTTACGGCTCGCCGGTTAAGAATGATAGCGGCGGTTTGGAAGGAATTCGAGGGGCGTCGATGATGTTCTTGCGCAAGCCGAAAGCGGAAGCAATCCAAAGGTTCCTTGCGGCGCAGAACAAGCACGACCTCACCTACCAGGCCGTGGGCGCGACGGCGACGACTCCGCCTGCCGGCTATGTCGTGGACCACACCCGGAATAGGCTGGGCGCCGGCGAGGAGGTCTTCGACGCCGCAAGAGCGGCCTTGGAGCACTGGCGGCAGTTCCGCCTCGGCTGGCTGGAAGCCAGTCCTGCGGACACGCCGATCAAGGAAGGCCAGGTGGTGGCGATCCTCGCCCGGTCCCTCGGCCTGTGGTGGCTCAACGCCTGCCGCATCGTGGCCGTGGTGGACGAGGACGGGCCGGTGAAGCGGTTCGGCTTCGCCTACGGCACCTTGCCTGACCATGTCGGCAGCGGGGAGGAGCGATTCCTCATCGAGTGGGACCGGCAAGACGACAGCGTGTGGTACGACATCCTTGCATTCTCCCGTCCCCGGCAATTCTTGGCGAGGCTGGGCTACCCCTGGGTACGGCATGTCCAGAAGGGATTCGGTCACGAGTCCGCTGCCGCGATGCGCCGGGCCGTGGGCACGGATCCCTGACACCAAGGGGCACTCGCATCGGCGAAGATCGTGACAAAGTCGGCCTTGGGATTGGCGGCATGCGAGACAAGCAGCGCTGGGGCGACGATTCATCCTCAGCACCCGTGGCTACGGCACCCAGCCCGGCAGCGCGGCGGCCTGCTTCGCCCACGTCGCCATCTGGGCCTCGTCGAGTTTGTCGTCTTCGTAAACATCGATCCAGCGGGCGGCCTTGCTTTTCGGCGTGCCGCCGGGCGGGACGGGTTGCAGGGACATGCCCTCGAAGAAGGTCACCTTGACGTAGCGGGTCAGGACGTGCAGCGACAGGAACCAGCCCTGGCCTTCGAGGCCGTAGAAGGGGGAGTTCCACCGCACGGCCTTGCGAACTTCGGGGATGGCTCGCACGATGATCGCGTCGAGGCGTTTGCCGAGGTCGCTTTTCCAACCGGGCATCGCGGCGAGGTACGCCTGGACCGGGGCGTCGCCGTCGGCCTTCGCGATTTGCGGGTTGCCGCCCGACAGGAGTTTCACCGGCGGGGCTTCCTTCGCGACGGGCTTGGCCTTCAGCGGAGACTTGGACTTCGGGGCGCTCGACCGAAGATTCTCCGCGACCGCAGCCTGGATCAAGGCTTTGAACGCCGCCGCATCGAGCGGCTCTCCTTCGCGGAGGTCGATGGCGCGACGTGTGTTTCCCTCAAGGCTGGAGTTGAAGAGCTTTCGAGGATCCTCCAGCGACGCGCCCCGGGCAAAGGTCAGCTTGACCACCGCTTTGTAGACCTCGCCCGTGCAGACGATCCCCGCATGGGACCACACCGGCACGCCCGACGGGTTCGTGGGCTTGACCCATTTGCACTCCTCGACGATCTTTGGGTCCGCCTCGTGGATGAGGCGGCGAACGGTGGCCAGCGTCTCGCCGCGCCAGCCCTCCAGCGACCGGATGCGCTCGTCGATGAGACGAGAGGCTGGGTTCTCGTTCGCACGCTCCGCTGCCGCGCCGGGCTTGGCCTTGGGCTTCGTCATCCTTCGTCCCTTTAAGCATCGAAGACCAGAATTCAGATGGAGGCCGGAGTGAGCTTCAGCCGTGGGTTATCCTCTGCACGGGCAGCAATGAGACGATTCGCCCCAAACTCACCCTGAGCGCAAGCGAGGGGATCGCAGGAAAACATGCTTGCCATGAATCCTCGTTCTTGAGACTTCCTGCGATCCCCTCGCTTGCGCTCAGGGTGAGTTGGCGTCTGCTGCCGAGTCTCATTCCTGACCGAAGGAAGCATAGCGACTCCACCTGCTTTCCGAGCCGGCGCCGCACCTATTCGCGGCCTGCCGCCAGGCCCTTGGGGTTCGGCGGCGCCTGGAACGTGAAGCGGTGGCCGACGCGCGGCTCGAAGTCGTCGGGGTACATCTACTCGGCGAGCGTGGCATTGGCGACCGCGGCGGGCGGCTGCGCGTTCGTGCGTGGTTTTTTCGGCGACGTGCTTGCCTGCGATCTTGACCGCCATAAATTGTGCGTTTCCGACTTCGCCGCCTTGGGGGGATGAAGCCCCAGGCGGTGTCGAACCCGCTGCAACGCCTGTCCGGCCTCGGCATCCGGGCGTCCGCCGCGACGGCAACGACATTCACTACCGGCTCGTGGTTGTTCGCGTCCGCTTCCTTCTCAACCAGGGCTGTGCCTCATGGAAGAAGTCAGCGACCGCAGCCAGGGCAGAAATCGGGCGGGCTGCTGATGGGGACGCAAACGACGCGGCGCTTGGCGGCCGAGCTGTTCGGCACGTTCGCCCTGGTGTTCGCCGGGACGGGCGCCATCGTCGTCAACGACACGACCGGCGGCGCCGTCACGCACGTCGGCGTCGCCTTCACCTTCGGCCTGGTCGTCCTGGCGATGATCTACTCCGTCGGCGACGTGTCGGGCTGCCACCTGAACCCCGCCGTCACGCTCGGCTTCTTCGCCGCCCGGCGCTTCGAGGGGCGCTGGGTCGTCCCCTATCTTGCGAGCCAGTTCATCGGCGCGCTGATCGCCAGTGGCGTGCTGCGTCTGATGTTTCCGGCCCACGACAAGCTGGGCGCCACGCTTCCCGCAGGCGACGCGATGCAGTCGTTCGTGCTGGAGTTCATCCTGACGATGATCCTCATGTTCGTGATCCTCCGCGTCTCGACCGGCTCGAAGGAGAAGGGGGCGATGGCGGGGGTGGCCGTGGGATCGGTGATCGCGCTCGAGGCGTTGTTCGCGGGGCCGATCTGCGGGGCGTCGATGAACCCGGCCCGTTCGCTGGCGCCGGCGCTCGTGTCGCTGCGGCTCGACAGCTTGTGGATCTATCTCACGGCGCCGGTGCTCGGCGCGGTCGCCGGCGTGGTCGTCGCTCGTTGCGTGCAGGAGCCGGAATAGAGGTGCGAACATGAAGCGGATCGTCTTCGTCTGCGTCGAGAACTCGAACCGGAGCCAGATGGCCGAGGCGTTCGCGCGGATGCACGGCGCCGGGCGGGTCGAAGCGTGCAGCGCCGGTTCGCGGCCATCGGGCCGGGTGAACCCCAAGGCCATCGAAGCGATGAAGGAGCTGGGCTACGATCTCACGAGCCATCAATCAAAAGGCCTGGACGCCTTCAACGGCACGGAGGTCGAGGTGGCCGTCACGATGGGCTGCGGCGACGAGTGCCCGCTGGTGCTCGCCCAGCGCCGCGTCGATTGGCAGATCCCCGATCCGCGCGACATGACGCCGGCGCAGTTCCGCGACGTGCGCGATCTGATCGAGGCCAAGGTGAAGGAACTGCTGGCGTCGCTGTAGCGGCGTGTCCACCGATGCGAGGTTGGCCGCCTCACGAACCCTGAGCGCAAGCGAGGGGATCGCAGGGAACCATGCAGGCGGAAATTCTCGTTCCGCGAGTCGCCTAGCGATCCCCTCGCTTGCGCTCAGGGTTAGTAGGATCCAAGCCTCTCCCCTGGGGAGCGGTCTTCGGCGACCGCGAAGCGGAGCCGCCTTGCGCACCACGGTTGGTCCATCATGTATCGGTAGAACATGAATTCCGCTCCCCAGGGGAGCGGCTTGGGGGAGCCACGACCCGACCATTGACAGGACGCTCGTCGGCGTGCCTCATAGACTTTTCCGGTCACAGTGGTCCTTTCCGGGTGGCTGGCATGCACGAACTGACCATCTCGCCTCAGGGGCGGCTGCTCCTTCGAGAGACAACTTCGGACGCCGAGGATCGGAGCGTTCCGAAAGCGCTGGTCGAGGCGTACCGCGAGGGCGCCGCGCGGGGCATGCTGCACTCGGCGAGCGAAGACCTGGACGCGGCGCTGCCGTCGTCGTTCGAGTTCGCGCGGCTCATCGCGCGGCAGTACCTCACGAGCCTGTGCCGGGCGGCGACCGGCGAGCCGGGGGCGGCGATCCCGGAGCTGCCGCCGCCCGTGGAGGAGTTCGAGCGGGCGATCCTGCAAGCGCCGCCGATGACGGGGCTGGAGTACCTCACCGCCGATGTTGTCTCCGGCTGGTGGCACGATCTCGACGCACTCACCCGCAGCGAGATCGCCAGGCATCCCGGCGGCGCCCAGGGCTACCTGCGCGAACGCAATCCGCGCTGGCGTTTCGTCGGGCGGGTCACGCTGCACCTGGCGGAGAACAAGCGTGACCCCGAGTTGCCGTTCGCGTTCCTCGCCACGTTCGCGAGCGGCCTGACGGCGAAGGGGACCGTGAAGCACGAGCCGCTGGGGCGGGCGCTGCAGCAGTACGCCGGCGAGCAGAATCGCGCGGAGATGCTGCGACTGCTGCTGCCGATCTCGAAGGCGGCCGAGTCGTCGGAGCTGGTGCGCCGGCTCGTCGATTCGGGCGAGATCTACCATCCCCTCGCGTGGTCGCCGCGCGAGGCGTACGACTTCCTCCAGGCGATCCCGCTGTTCGAGTCGAGCGGCCTGATCGTGCGCGTGCCCGACTGGTGGCACGCCAAGAAGCCGACGCGTGCGCGCGTCAGCGTGAAGATCGACACGAAGAACTCGGCCAGTATCGGGCTTGACGCGATGATGCAGTTCGCGGTCGACATCAGCCTCGACGGCGAAACGCTGCAACCCGACGAGATCGCCCAACTGCTTGAAGCGAGCGGCGGCCTGGTGCCGCTGCGGGGGAAGTGGGTCGAGGTCGACCCGGAGAAACTGAAGGACGCATTGGCCCACTGGAAGGAAGTCGAACGCGACGTTCGCCGCGACGGGATTTCGTTCTTCGAAGGGATGCGGCTGCTGTCGGGGGCGAGTGTCGGCAAGGACGAGAAGGACGAGGCCGAGGCGGCGATCCGCGAGTGGTCCGGCCTGGCCGCCGGCGCCGAACTCGATTCGATTTTGAAGGGGCTGCGCAGCCCGGAGACCACGCAGGAGACGGCGCCGCCCGGCCTCCAAGCGGAGTTGCGTGCGTACCAGCGGACCGGCTACGCCTGGCTGCGCTTCGTCGTCCGCCTCGGGCTGGGCGCCTGCCTCGCCGACGACATGGGCCTGGGAAAAACGATCCAGGTGATCGCGCTGCTCCTCGACCTGAAACGCGACCGCAGGAAGCACGCGAGCCTGCTCGTCGTACCGGCTTCTCTGATCGCCAACTGGAAATCCGAGCTGGCGAAGTTCGCGCCAAGCCTGTCGTTCGCCGTCGTCCATCCGTCGGAAACCAACAAGGTCGGCAAGAGCAGTGCCGACACATTCGACCTCGTCGTCACCACCTACGGCGTGCTGGTCCGCACCGACTGGCTGCGCAAACATCGCTGGCGGCTGGCCATCCTCGACGAAGCCCAGGCGATCAAGAATTCGGGCACCAAGCAGACCCGCGCCGTAAAGGAACTGGCCTCCGCCAGCCGCATCGCCATGACCGGCACCCCGGTTGAGAATCGCCTGTCGGATCTGTGGTCGCTGTTCGACTTCCTCAACCCCGGCTTGCTGGGAACCTCCAAG
Organism: Planctomycetia bacterium; assembly: GCA_043720335.1. Classification (GTDB taxonomy): domain Bacteria; phylum Planctomycetota; class Planctomycetia; order Gemmatales; family Gemmataceae; genus JAYSSW01. Next base: position 1,085 of record JAYSSW010000803.1, on the reverse strand, counting down.
GAGTTCAGCGCGTTCGTGAAACGGCTGCAGAACGCGGCGGTCCCGTCGTTCGAGCCGCTACGGAACCTCGTGAAGCCTTACATCCTGCGCCGGCTGAAGTCCGACAAGACGGTAATCTCCGACCTGCCCGACAAGACGGAGATGAAGGCGTACTGCACGCTCAGCAAGCACCAGGCGGCCCTCTATCTGAAAGCGGTCGACGACCTGCGCGAGCAGTTGGACAGCGCCGACGGCATCCAGCGCCGCGGCGTCGTGCTCGCGCAGCTCATGCGGCTCAAGCAGATCTGCAACCATCCCGCTCAGGTGACGGGCACGAACGACTACGTCGCCGACCGCAGCGGCAAGTTCCGCCGGCTCGCCGAGATCGCCGAGGAGATCGCGTCGCGGCAGGAGAAGGTGCTGGTGTTCACGCAGTTCCGCGAAATCGCCGAACCGCTCGCCGAGTTCCTCGCCACGCTGTTCGGCCGCTCCGGGCTGGTGCTGCACGGCGGCACGACGGTCAAGAAGCGCAAGGAACATGTCGACGCCTTCCAGCGCGAGGACGGCCCGCCGTTCTTCGTGTTGTCGCTGAAAGCTGGGGGGACCGGCCTGAACCTGACCGCCGCGTCGCACGTCGTCCACTTCGACCGCTGGTGGAACCCCGCCATCGAGAACCAGGCCACCGACCGCGCCTTCCGCATCGGCCAGAAGAAGAACGTGCTGGTGCACAAGTTCATCTGCCAGGGCACCGTCGAGGAGCGCATCGACGCGATGATCGAGCGGAAAAGCGAGGTCGCCGGCGAGGTGATCGGCGAGGGAAGCGGCGGCGAAGCCTTGCTGACCGAAATGGACAATGATACGCTGATGCAGTTCGTGAAACTGGACCTCCACCAAGCGACCGAAGGCTGACGCGGATCGCCTTCCCGCGTATTTCCCAGGTGTCTTTCCATGGACTACGGCTACGACGGCTACGGCTTCCGACCCTACGTCCCCGTCGCCAAGCGGCACGAGCAGGCGGCCAAGGAGGTCGCCAAAAGGGCCAAGAAAGGGGAAAAGGCATCCCCGGTCCACATCGAAGGACGGCTGATCGCCCGCACGTTCTGGGG
>JAYSSW010000802.1:0-6752 GCA_043720335.1 Planctomycetia bacterium | reverse complement strand
CATACCCAGGGACGGCTGTCCCTGGGCTTTCCATGGGTTTGCGAACTCTGACGTGGGAAAACAACCGCTTCCATGCTCGACTATTTCTGGCTCTGCCTTGCCGCACTCGGCGCCGGCGCTGTCAACGCCGTCGCGGGGGGCGGCACGCTGCTCACCTTCCCAACCCTCGCGAACTTCACGTTGTCGCCAGTTCTCGCCAACGGCACCAGCACCGTCGCGCTGTTCCCCGGCTCGCTCGCCAGCGCCTGGGGGTTCCGCCGCGAACTCGAAGGTTGCCGACGCTGGATCTGGCTGCTGACGCCCCCCAGCATCCTGGGCGGCGCCGTCGGCACGCTGCTCGCCACGCAGCTCGACGAGAAGATCTTCGCGACACTGGTCCCCTGGCTCATCCTTCTCGCTGCGGTGCTGTTCCTGCTCCAACCGACCATCAGCCGCTGGCTCAAGAAGGAATCCCACGTCGGCCCACCGACCAGGCGTTCGCTCGCCGGCATCTTTATCGGGCAGTTCTTCATCGCCCTCTACGGCGGCTACTTCGGCGCCGGCATCGGCATCCTCATGCTCAGCTCGCTGTCGTTCCTCGGCCTGTCGAGCATCCACCAGGTCAACGCCCTGAAGACCTTTCTCGCCTTCGGCATCAACATCACCTCCGCGATCCTCTTCATCGCGACCGGCAAGGTTCTCTGGCCCTACGCCCTGGCGATGATGGGGACCGCCATCGTCGGGGGCTACTTCGGCGCCCGCTTCTCGCGCAAGCTGAAGCCGGCGGTCGTCCGCGCCATCGTCATCGCCATCGGCTTCGGTTTGGCCGCGTTCTACTTCTGGAAGCAGTGGCAAGCGCCCGTTTAGCCGTTCGCCTCAGGCGAGCGCGGGCACGGCACCGCGCGGCGAATCGAATCGCGGCAAGGTGTCGATTCCGCGCTCGCCGTAGGCGAACGGCTAAACGAAAACGCCCCGCGCTGCAAACAGCGAGGGGCGTTTTCGTGTCGATGAAGCTCGCGTTCGATCACGCATCCGCGTTCTTGCGGCGGCGGACCAGCAGCAGGCCGACCGCGCTGCAAGCGCACAGGGCGAGGGTGCCGGGTTCCGGCGTCAGGACGGCGGTGCCACCGACCCAGTGGGAGTGGGTTTCGCTGGTGTCGTTGGGGCCGGTGTTGAAGGACTGGACCTGGCCGGCGAAGAAGGCGGTCCCCTGAGGCGGGCCTTTCTTGCCTCCCACGGAAGGAAGCAGGAAGTGGCCGAGCGTGGCGTCGGCGCCGAGACCGCTGATGAGGATCGTCAGCGGGTTCTGCTTCTTGTTGTTCTTGCCGAGGTCTTCGGCGCCCCAGCTGAAGGTGCCGAACCCACCGGAGGTGCCTGGAACGTTGAGGCCCCAGCCCTTGGGAATCGCGATCTGGCCGGAGTTGAGGGCGAGGTCGGTGTTGAAGGTGGCGGCCGAGAAGCCGAAGTCGCTGCTGACGGTGCCGTAGGCGGGGACGATGGTCGGCGTGTAGGTGATGCGGACCTGTCCGGCGGCGAGTCCGCCCTTGGAAGCCCCCTTGCCGTCGTAGGCTTCGATCAGCACGGAGCCGTAGTTGACGCCGTCGGCAAGCTTGTTGGACTGGTCAAGGACGACGGTCTGGGCAACATAGTCCGCGCGGACCGTTGCGTGGGAAGCGAGCAGCACGCAAGCCAGCAGGGTGGCTTTGGCTGCAAGGCGTTGCATCCGTGGGGAACGCATGGGAAAGACTCCTTCTCCGTGAGGAAATCGAGGGTTCGCTCTCTGTTCTGAAGGATTCGCCTGAGTGTAGCCCGATCCAAAGGACGGGGTCAATGCCGGCTTTGTCATGAATCCGCCCAGCGAACCGCGCAGCAAAGATGGGAAGTCCAGGCAAGCCGTTCCGCGTTGGAAACCACGTCCCAAACCGCCCGGCTTCACTGGACGGCAGCACCGACACAAGCGGCATGCGCGGCAAATGCGGCGGACGGGGAAGGACTCGAAAACCAAGCGGGCATCATCCTCGCCCGAAACCGCAGCCGATAAACAGGGCAGCAAGGATGCGGACCTTTCGCGACATCGGTCAGCGGAGGGGTTGCGTCAACCGGGGCGGCTTGGGAAGACGTGCTGACGGTTCGGCGATGGCGCTGGATCGCAGGCGGCTCTCCGCGAGCAGCTCTGTACGTGCGACGGTTTCTATCTGTTGGGATGGGGAGACGATTCCCCGTTCTCGTTGTGCCGATGAGGAGGCCTGTATCATGAGGATGCGCAAGGGAGCGCCGCTGTTGCTCGCTTTGGCCGCGCTGCTGAGCGGGGCGCAGGCGGCGATGGCAACGAACTGTGGCGCCGCGAGGTACTCGAACTGCAACCCGTGCGGGAACGACGCCCAGAACTGCTTCTCGTCGTGCCAGCAGCAGAACCGCGTCTGCTACAAGCTGGTCTACGACACGGTGATGGAGAAGCGCTGGCACACCAGCTACCAGACCGTGACCGAAACGGTCAACCAACAAGTGAGCAAGACGTGCTACCGTGACGAAACGAAGACGATGTACCGCCAGTGCATCGTGACCAAGTACCGCGACGTGACGCAGGAATGCACGCGTCCGGTGTACCGTCAGTGCTTCAAGGACGTGACCGAGACCGTGTGCCGGCCGGTCGTCGAGTGCTGCGTCAAGGACGTCGAGGTCTGCGTGCCCCGCAAGGTGTCGCGCGTGTGCGAGAAGGACGTGTGCAGCACGGTGTGCCGCCCGGTGTACGAGCAGCACTGCCACAAGGCGTGCCACCAGGTGACGAAACAGATCTGCGAGCAGCACTGCCGCGAGGCGTGCCACACGGTCTGTCGCCCCATCACCGAGGCGTGCCACAAGAACATCTGCGTCCAGGTGTCGAAGTGCGTCACCGAGACGGTCATGAAGCAGGTCTGCACTCCCGTCTGCCGGGACGTGTGCGAGACCGTCATGAAGGACGTGTGCGAGAAGGTCTGCCGCCCGGTCACGACGACGAAGTGCGTGACGAAGAAGTGCGGCGAGTGGGTCTGCGAGACCTACTGCGTCCCCGGCCGCACGCACACCGTGTGGAAGGACGTCTGCGAAACCTGCTTCGACCCCTGCACCTGCAAGACGACCTCCGTCTCCCGCAAGGTGAAGGTGACTTGCGAAGGCCCCTCGCAGACGAAGACCCGCAAGGTCTGGCGTGACAACTCGGTCACCGAGCAGGTGCCGGTCACGACCTACGTCACCGAGACGATCCGCAAGCAGGTCCCCGTCACGGTCCACCGCAAGGTGCAGACCAACGAGACCAAGCAGATCCCCTGCACGACGACCCGCCAGGTCCGAGGCGCCTACGTCGACGACAAGGGCGTGGCCCACGAGACCGACGCTGCCGGCCGCACCTTCCAGGAAGGCGCGATCGTCCGCAAGACCGTGACGCACAACGTCACCCGCATGGTGAACGTGGTCGAGAAGACGTCGATCCCGTACACGACCACCCGCTGCGCCAAGGGCGCCTACGTGGACGACAAGGGCGTCGGCCACGGCACGGAAGGCCCCGGCCGCAACTTCGTCGAAGGCGCCAAGTACGAGACCGTCACGACCTCGACCTCCTGCCGCATGGTCCGCGAGCAGGTGACAAAGAAGGTCTGCTACACCGTCTGCGAAACCGTCATGGAGAAGCAGGTCAAGAAGGTCTCCTACCAGGTCTCCAAGCTGGTCCCCTGCACCATCACCAAGAAGGTCTGCTACACCGTCTGCGACCAGGAGAAGTACACCGTCACGAAGAAGGTGGCGTACACCGAGTGCGTGACGCAGCCCTACACGGTCAACTGCAAGGTTCCGTACACGGTCTGCGAGAACGTCCCGTGCGTCGTCACCAAGCAGGTGAGGGTGTGCGTCCCTGAGACGGTGTGCGTGAAGAAAGCCCGCATGGTCCCGGTGACGGTCTCCAGCGACCCCGCCCCGTGCGCCCCCGCCGCCGCCCCCTGCACCACCCCGTGCAAGACCAGCGACTGCGGCCCGGACTGCGGCAACGCCTGCGAGAGCCGCCCCGGCCTGCTCAGCCGCCTGCGTCAGCGCAGCTTCGCCTCGCTGTGCAGCACCGGCTGCTGCGAGCAGACCACGACGAAGAGCTGCACGACGCCGTGCGACCCCTGCCACAGCTTCTGCCGCGAAGGCCTGCTGCAGCGCCTGTTCCGCAACCGGTTCGCCTGCGAGCCGACCTGCGACACCGGCTGCAACAGCAGCACCGGCGGCTGCAACAGCAGCACCGGCACGGTCGGCGGGTGCGCTCCCAGAGCCACCGTCCCGGCTGTTCCCGCGGTGACGGACATCCCGAAGTCCATGCCGAAGAACTAAAGGCATCCTCCACGCCGCCGCAAGGCGGTGCGGCGACAACGAGACGGCCAGGGACTGTGAAGTCCCTGGCCGTTTTTTTCGTTCGTATCGGACCACGATTCAAGCCTGCACGGACCGCGCCGGCAGCGGATAGAGATGGAAGCCTTCCACGTTCAAGTCGAGGAAATGCTCTCGACGTGAGGTCTTCGGGTTCAATTGCTCCTCCTGGATAGCGAGTACGTTCTGTGCCAGCCGGTCGCTCGGTCCGATGAGCTTCACTTCGAAGGGATCAACGGGATGCGGCTCCGGCAACGCCTTGAACACCGCAAGCAGCGCGCTGTACGCCTTGAAAGCACCTTCGGTGTCGACCATCGGCGTCACGATGCGAAGGTACCAACGTGGCTCCGTGCTCAATTTTGCCCAGAAAATGGCTTCTGCTTCGAATCCAGCAGCGTAGAGTTGATCGACGAGCAGCTTGCCGCCGCCCATCCGGCCGTTCACCAGCGTGTCCGTATCCATGTGAGAACTCCGTCAGTGGGATGGTTGATGGCGTTGAACAAGGTCGTTGCCTTGAACTGTTCAATGACTTTCATGGTTGCATAGCGGCTTGTTTCGTTCCAGTCCTTGACGATCTCCCAGTTCGATGCCAGCAGTGGTTTGGCTGCTTTGTCGTCGAAAAACGCGTCTTTGAGTTCTGCTTGATCGAGAAGCTGGGAAAGTTCATGAGTCCAGCATTTGTCCGCGAATTTCTTGTCGGGAAACACAAATCCCATTTTTTCAACGCGAATCACGATGCATGCTTTCAAGCCGCACTCGACGGCGTAGCCTGCCAGGTAGTAGCACGCCGACCATCGGCCAATGGCGAGGAGATGCTCCGCGTCGAGGATGCGGTCTTCCGCGAGCTGCTTCAAGTCGGCTCGGTTCACGTCCGCGCTCCGGTTCGGGAATCAGGGAACACCAGCTTCATCATAATCGTGTGGTGGCACGGTTCGCAAGAGGTGACGACTCGGCGTCGAGTGCCTTGGACGTACCATTTACACCTCGACGAACTCGAAGTACGCGCGCAGCTGGTGCCGGCGCGGGTCGGTGGGGTCGTAGATCAGCTCCAGTTCGCTGCCGATTTCGCGGTGTTTCTGCCAGAAGAGCCGCGACACCTGCGCCTTGCCTTGCATCATCGTTCCGTCCGCCAGCGGGAACTCGAAGACGAGCCAGAAGCTGACCTTCCGCCGCACTTTTCTCTCGATGGCTTTGGTGACGCGTGCCATCGACACTACGCCGTTCTGGGCGAGCAGCCGTTCGCGCCGCAGATGGCTTTCGATCCAGACGAAGACGGCCGCGATGCAGAGCGTGGCGACCAGTTTGATGACGAGGTACGACTGGATCTGCGTGCGCAGGTCGTTGCCTTCCACGGCGAGGTTCTGCAAACGCAGCACGTCGGTGCAGGCGGAGCCGACGAAGTAGATGAGCATGAGCAGGAAGAACCCGCGGTAGACGCGGCGCAGCCTCTGCGTGCCGCGCCGGAACTCGACGAGGCGTGGCGGCGGCCCCAGCGGCGCGGGGTCGGCGATCATCGGTGGCGCCTTTCTTCAAGATTGGGAGGCGGCGGAGTATTTCGGCTGCGGCGCGCGGTGGATGGTCGCCTTCCCCTGCGACTGCAGGCTGACGATCTCGGCCAGCACCCCCGACACGCCCGCTGCGGTGTCGTGCAGTTCGATGCTCCAGGTCGTTTCCCAACAGTTGCCCGGGGCGAGCAGCGGGACGCGGTGGTTGGCCCGCTCGAAGGTCTTGAAGTTCGGGTAGTTCGTGGCAGGCTCCAGTCCCGTGACGTAGCCGTCCTTGAGCGCGCCGGTGTTCTTCCAGACCGTGAAGCAGGGCAGCTCCTGCCGGTTGAAGCGCAGCACGACCGCCTTGTCACGGGCGGCGTTGTTGAGCATCGTCAGCGTGCGCCCCGCCGCGTCGCCGAGCAGTTCGTAGCAGTAGACCTGCTCCGCGAAGCCGGGCGTCGGCCCGACGTACGTCTCCAGCGTGTCGATCCCCTCGGCAGCGCGCGCGCTGATCGGCGCGACCTCGCGGATCGGCGCCGACACGCGGCTGCCCGCTTCGAGGAACGGCTGTCCCGTGTTGCAATGGTAGAGAAGCTGCATCTCCTGCGGCTCGGCGTTGCGGTTCTCGACTCGGTCGTGGATGACGATGCGGTTCGAGCCGGGCACGGTGCTGTACGTCGTCGTCAGCACCAGATGCGGATGGAACAGCCCCCCTTCCTCGACCTGGCCGGTGACGCTGATCTCATGGGGCGGATCGAGGTTGACGCGCGCTTCGACGTAGTAGGCCGGCTGGTTGGCGATGCGGCCGTGCAGCGGCAGCTGGTCGCGGCGCGGCCTGCCCAGGCGGTCGGTGTAGCTGTCCTCGCCGGGCGGGCCGTTGGAGGCGAGGCCGCAGCGGCACAGCCA
>JAYSSW010000801.1:0-3203 GCA_043720335.1 Planctomycetia bacterium | reverse complement strand
GGCGGGGTCAGCGCATGCCGTGACCCCGCCGCCTAGCGGCAGCGGGCTTGATACGACGGAGTGACAAAATCACTCGCGCGGCATGCGCTTCTCGGCTTCGTTGGCGTAGACGCCGACGTAGATGTTGCCGCTGGCGGTGACGTAGCCGCGGTACATGCCGTCGCTGCGCGGCGACATGGCGAAGGCGTGCTTGCCGTGGCGGTCGAGCGCGATGAAGCCACCGACGCCGCCTTCCTGGTCGGGGAGGTCGTTGATGGTTTCCTTCGACGCTTCGACGACGCCGATCTTCTTGTAGAGCATGCGGGCGACCACGTCGTGGGCGACGGCGTGGCGGAGGAACAACTCGCCGGTGCCGGTGCCGGAGACGCCACAGGCGCGGTCGTCGGCGTAGGTGCCGGCGCCGATGACGGGGGAGTCGCCGATGCGGCCGACGAACTTGTTGGACAGCCCGCCGGTCGACGTGCCGGCCGTGATGTTGCCCTTGCCGGAAACCGCCACCGCGCCGACCGTGCCGAAGCGGCGCTCGGCGGCGCGGTCCTCGGCCTGCTTCGCCGAGGGCTTGCCGACGACCTGCTGGCGGATCTGCTGGAGCCGGCGGTCGCTCCAGAAGTAGACGTTGCTGACCTTCTCGATGGCGAACTTCTTGCGGTTCGCCTCGCTGAAGACGAACGCCTCGGCGCCTTCGCCGAACAGCATCGCGTGCTTGCCGTCCTTCATCCCCATCACTGCGCGGGCAGCCGAGATCGGGTTCTTGACGTGCGAAACACTCGCCACCGCGCCGGCGCGCTTGCGCGGATCCTTCGTCCCTTCGCCTTTGCCGTCCATGCGGCCTTCCATGATCGAAGCGTCGAGTTCCACGCGGCCATCGTGGTTGAACACGGCGCCTCGCCCCGCGTTGAAGACGCCCGAATCCTCCATCGAGCGGATGGCCGCCTCGACGCCGTCGACGCTCGACCTGCCCGGCTCGCGCATCGCCGCGTAGCCGGCCCGCAGCGCCGCCGCGAGCGCGTCTTCGACGTCCTTGCGACGAACGCCCGCCGCCTTCATCTCGGCTTCCGTCAGCACGCCGGCCCCGCCGTGGATGACGAGGACCGTCGCGTCGTCCTTCGCCTGCGCGAAAATCGGCCCGGCCGATGCGAAGAGGATCGCGACAACGGCGAACGGAAGCAGCGAAGTTGCGCGCATGGCGAGTCGTCCTTTCGTCGGGGATTCCAATTCCGATGACCCAAACTAACCCTGAGCGCAAGCGAGGGAATCGCCCAAATACTCGCCGAATGAGAAGATTCGCCCTGCATGTGTCGCTGCGATCCCCTCGCTTGCGCTCAGGGTTAGTTTGGGTTGGGAAGCATCCCCCGCTACACGATCTCGAAGATCGCTTCGACTTCGACGGCGACGCCGGTCGGCAGCGAGGCGAAGCCGAGGGCGCTGCGGGCGTGGAAGCCGAGGTCGTCCTTGCCGAAGATCTGGTGGCAGAGGTCCGAGGCGCCGTTGACGACGAGGTGCTGGTCGTTGAAGTCGGGGGCGGAGTTGACGCAGCCGAGCAGTTTCAGCACGCGCAGTCCGTCGAGCGTGCCGTGCGTTTGGCGGACCGACTGCAGGATCTTGACCGCGCACTCGCGCGCCGCCTGGTAGCCCTGCTCAACGCTGAGGCCGGCGCCGAGCTTCCCTTTCATGTCGCTGACGTGGCCCGATGTGAGGAGCAGGTTGCCCGTGCGGACGCACAGGTTGAGGTAGCCCTTCTCCTTGATCGGGAAGGGGATGTCCAGTTCCTTCGCCTTCTGTTCCGCGCTCATCCGAATCCTCGCTTCAGGGGTGGTGCAATGGGACGAAGGAGCAAGTCTACCCCGGAGCGTTCTCCGATTCCAGCGTCGGGCCGCCTTGCTGAAGAATCGCGCGCAGGTCGAAGATCCGTTTCGCCTTCTCCGCATCGGGGTCGAGCACCGCGAACGCGATGCCGGCGTCGAAGCAGCTTTTCAGCAGTTCGAGAAGCAGCTCCTTCTCGGGCCGAAAGATCGACCAGCCGGTGCCGAGGCGCGCGGAGGCCCGGTAGGACGTGGCCGACTCTTCGGTCAGGAACAGGGCGAGCGCGGGGCGGCCGTCGCTGAAGCGCCACAGGGCGCACTCCATCTGTCCGCCGTCGATGCGATGGACGACATACGGTTGGATTTCGTCGCTCATCGGCTCGGCCTTTCCAGCAGGATCGGGACTTCGCAGAACGTGAGGGCCGCGATGCCGTTCTCGCCCAGGAGCAATTGTTTCTGGCTCCATGACTGGCTGTCGAGGTACGTGACATTGCGAGCGGTCGTCGGCGCGGCCAGCTTCAGCGTGAGCGTCTTGCCTGCAACGGACCCCGACGTGATTTTCGCTTTCGCACCGTCCAGGTAGACATGATTCGCAACCGCGTTGTTCCACGCCATCGGCTGGTCGAACTCCAGGACGAGTTCATCTTTCTTGGCGCTGCCGAAATATGCATGCTTGAGATTGGCGGGCGTGATGGCGGCGTCAAACTTTCGGCCGTAGTTGTCGCGTTCGACCAGGGGGCAGATCAGCCGTGCGAACTCGGCGTAGCCGGCGGGCGGGAAATGGCAGCCGCCGGGCGGGTTGATGCCGACCGTGGACATCACATGCAGATTCGAGAACTGCGACGGCAGCCGCCGCTGGATTTCGCGCAGACGGTTGTCGGAGCCACCCGATCCCATCGAGCAGGCGTGCGGCCAAATCTGGTAGACGTAGTAGTTCTGAAGGTTCGGAAAATCCCGCTTCCAGCCCGCAGCCAAATCGACAAAGTAATCCTGATAGGTTTCCCAGCCATAACGGCCGGTCGGGCCGTCGGCGCCCTGGTCGTTCTCGCCCTGGTGCCACAGCACGCCGCGCACGCCGTGCGTCAGCTTCGCCTGCCGCACCCGCCACAGCAGCCGCCCGTAGATCGTCTTGACGTCCTCGGGGTTGTTCGCGTTGCGCTGGTGCTGGTCGATCCGGGTGCCGCCGACGGCGCCGTTGACGATGCAGATCGGCATCTTGTGGCTGTCCACCAGTCGTTTGGCGAGTTCCAGGCCCCAGTAGCCGACCTGGGCTTTGCCCCCCTTGCGGTCGCGGCAGACGGCGGTTCCCCACTGGCTCAAGCGTGCGCCTTTGGGGTCGCCCGACGTGCTGCCGTAGCTGCGGATCCATTCGCTCGTATAAGCTGGATCGTCCTTGCCGAC
>JAYSSW010000800.1:0-3204 GCA_043720335.1 Planctomycetia bacterium | reverse complement strand
AATCCATGTGACGACGGTTGCATCCGGCATCCCTACACCATGTCAGCATCGCAGCTGCAACTCAAGAGGATTCCGGCAAGTTATTTTTGCGCGGCTCCTTACGGGGCAAGGCTCGCCGGGGCACGCTGCGTGTGCGTTCTTTCGCCAATCACGGCTGCAGATCGGGCGTCAGCCGGTCGAAGAAGCGGCGCAGCAGGCGGTCCTCCTCGGCGTCGTCGGTGAGGATGCTGTCGTTGCGCTGGCTGGGGTCGGGGTCGATGCGGATGGCCTGGCCCAACTCCTGGCCGTCGGCGACGAGGACGACGCGGTAGAAGCCGTTCTTGACCTGCTGGACGCCGCCCGGAGCGCCGCCGCCGGGTCCGCCCTTGCCTCCGCCGGGGCCTCCCTTGCCGCCCCCCTTGCCTCCGCCGGCGCCTCCCTTGCCGCCGCCCTTGCCCGCCTTGGCCTGCTGGGCGAGGGTGCCGGTGAGCAGGTTCCAGCCGACGCGGTGGAAGCCGGCTTCCATCTCGCCTTCCATGTTGAACTCGCGGACCACCTTGCCCTGGATGTCGACCACCTTCAGCGCCAGCGTGTCGGCCTTGCTGGCCAGCACGAAATCGAGGGAGGCGTTGCGCGGCGGGTTCTGGCCGACGAAGGCGCGGGTGCCGGTCTTGAACATCCCCTCGTGGGTGCCGTCGAGCACCCAGCGCGTCACCGTGGCTGGGGCGTAGAGGTTCGACTTGTCCTTGACGTGGCCCGGCTTCAGCTGCCGCAGCGTCGTCACGTCCAGCACCCAGATGCCCCGGCCGTGCGTGGCGAGGACGATCTCGCTGGCGGTCGTCGGCTGGGCGACCTCGTGGACGGCGACGGTCGGCAAGGCGGTCCCGTTGATCTTGAACCAGGACGCGCCGCGGTTGATCGACGCGAAGCAGGCGAACTCGGTGCCGAGGTAGAGCAGGTCGGGGTTGACGAGATCCTCGCGCAGCACGCGGGTGCTGCCTTCGGGGAGGTTGGCTCGCAGCGACTTCCAGGTCTCGCCGTGGTCCTCGGTGACGAAGACGTACGGTTCGTCGTCGTTGGAGCGGTGGGCGTCGAGGACGACGTAGCAGCGGCCGGCGACGACGCGCGACGGCTCGATGGTGGCGATCCAGCGCGGGCCGGGGAGGCCGGCGGCCTTGAGCTTGTCCTCGACGCGGGTCCACGTCTTGCCGCCGTCGCGGGTGACGGCCAGGGCGCCGTCGTCGGCGCCGACCCAGAGGATGTCGGGATTGAGCGGGGATTCGGCGAGGGCAGTGGCGCTACCCCGCTTGGTGCGGGTGATTTCGGGGGAGATGATCTTGAGGTTGTCGCCCTGCTTGACGGAGCGGAAGACGACGTTGCCGGCGCAGTAGTAGATCATGGAGTTCTGGGCGGAGAGGATGAAGGGGGTGTTCCAGTTGAAGCGGTACTTGCCGGCGCCGGGCTGGACCTTGGGTCGGATGGGGGTGCCGCCGCCTTTGGTCAGGTGTCGGCGGAGCAGGTTGCCGTCCTGGCTGGTGGCGTAGACGAGGTCGGGGTCGGCGGGATCGACGCGGCACATGAAGCCGTCGCCGCCGTTGACGTAGAGGGCGTCGGCGTTGCCTGGCCCGCTGGGACGGAGCGTCTGCGAGGGGACGCCCCAGGTGCCGTTGTCCTGCAGGCCGCCGAAGACGCGGTACGGTTTGCGGCTGTCGACGGCGACGTGGTAGAACTGGCCGAGCGAGAAGTGGTTGTGGTGCTCCCAGTGGGCGGCGCGGTCGTGGCTGACGTAGAAGCCGCCGTCGGTGCCGATGATGAGGTTGCGGCCGTCCTTGGGGTTGATCCACAGCTCGTGGTGGTCGGAGTGCAGCCCCGTGTTGATGCCGGCGGCGGCGAAGGTCTTGCCGCCGTCGGTGCTGCGGTAGAGGTTGATGCCGAGGAAGTAGACGGTCTTCTCGTCGGAGGGGTCGGAGCGGACGACGGAGAAGTAGAAGGGGCGTTCGTTGACGGAGTTGACGCGCGACCACGACTCGCCGCCGTCGATGGACTTGTAGACGCCGCCGGTGTTGTCGCCGTCGGGGCCTTGCTGTCCCTGGACGTTCTCGCGCTGCCCGCCGAGGCGCCCGCCGTAGGGGCGGTCGGGGCTGCCCTGCTTCGGCGCTTGCAGGACCAGCTCGACCTCCTTGGTGACCTGGCCGCGCTGGTAGACCAGCTTCACGGTGTCGCCGATGTTCTTCGCCATGAGCAGCTTGAAGAGGGCGCGGGTGCTGTCGAGCTTGACGCCGTCGAGGGTCTTGAGCACGTCGCCGAGGATGACGCCGGCGAGGTCGGCGGGGCCTTTGGCGATGATCTCGGAAACGATAAGCCCGTCGTCGGCCTCCTCGAACAGCAGGCCGAGGTTGCCGCGCTGCGGCTGGCCGGGCTCGCCCTTCGTTGGGCGCTGGCCGAGCGTGACCTCGATCTCCTTCTTGTCCTGGTCGCGCTGGACGGTGATCTTGATCTTGTCCTTGGGCTGCTTGCCCTGCATCACGATCAGGATGAACGGGGCGGCCTTCACGTCCTTGCCGTCGATGGTGAGCAGCACGTCGTTCTTGAGGATGCCCGCCTTGGCGGCGGGGCCGTCCTCGACGAGGCTGGTGACGACGACCCCCTTGGGGGAGTTCTCCGGCGTCAGGCCGAGGTAGGCGCTGGAGGGGGGGATCCCCTTGCCGATGTTGTCGGAGTCGATGATGGCGTAGAGGAGCTTGTGGTTCTTGGCGTGCCAGTCGAGGCCGATGCGTCCGAGCTTGCCGTTGGGGACGCCGGTGGTGATCTTCCTCCAGGACTTGCCGCCGTCGGTGGTCTTGTGGATGCCGCCGCCGGGGCCGTGGACCTTGCTGGGGGCGTACTCGTCGCTGCCGGGGGGCGCCTTGGCGTCGCCTCGGAAGCTGTCGAACTCGTCGCGCTGGCGTTCCCAAAAGGCGGCGAGGAGGGTGTCCGGCGCGCCGGGGTTCATGGCGAGGTCGATGACGCCGGTCTTGTCGTCGATGAAGAGGATCTTGTCCCAGGTCTTGCCGCCGTCGCTGGTCTTGAAGACGCCGCGCTCCTCGCTGGGGCCGTAGAGGCGTCCGAGGGCGCCGACGTAGACGATGTCGGGGTTCTTGGGATGAATGATAATTTTGCCGATCTGGAAGGACAGCTTGAGGCCCATGTTCTTCCACGACTTGCCGCCGTCGACCGACTTGTGGA
>JAYSSW010000799.1:0-3208 GCA_043720335.1 Planctomycetia bacterium | reverse complement strand
GCCTCGGCTGACTGCGCCCACTTCACCTCCGCCACGCCGGGGGGCGCCAGCTTGCGGTACAGTTCCGCCACGTCCTGCGCCCGCTGGTGGCCCTGGTTCTCCTGGAAGTGCGCCAGCGCCTGCTCGAACATCGCGCGGACCTGGTCGAGCGGGAAGAACGGGTTCTGGTAGTCCTGCGGCGACCTGACCGATTCGAGCGACTGCCGCCAGTCCTTGAAGGCCTGGTCGGTCTCGACGTTGCTGGTGAGGAGGCGCAGGTCGCCCAGCCGCAGCCCCGCAGCTTGGCCTTCCACGCCGCCGAGTTCGAGGGCCTTCTCCCAGTTGCGTTTGGCTTCGACGACGTTGGGCGGCTCGCGGCGCTGGTGGCAGAAGCCCAGCTCGTAGTAGACACGCGCCTTGCCGCCGGGAATGGCCGACGGTTCGGCGAGCAGCTCCTCCCATGCGGGGACGGCCCGGCCCCACAGTTCCTCCTCGGTGCAGACCTTCGCCTGCATGAGCCGGGCTTTGAGGCGGAGATCCTTGGCGACCTTCGGGCCGATGCGGTCGAGTTCCTTGAGGGCGTCGAGCCGCTGCCCCTTGCGGGCCAGCAGGTCGCTGTAGGCGAGGCGGACCTTGGCGAGCGCGTCGAGGTCCTGGTCGGGGGTGAGGTCGAGCAGCTTCTGCACCGCCGCTTCCGCCCCGTCGAGGTTCGGCGTCGGCAGCTGCAGGTACGCTTGCAGCAGCAACTGATGCCCCGCCAGCGCCGGCTCGCCCGACTTGTCGACCGACGCCGCGATCAGCTCGATCGCGCGCGGCAGATCTTTCCCCTGAAGATGCAGCGCCCAGCCGAGGCGGTACTGGAGCGGCAGACGGTCCTGGTCCGCCACGCCCAGGAGCAGTGCTTGCTCCAGTTGGTCGACGATCCGCGCCGCCGCTTCCTTGCTCGGCTTCGCGAGGGCCTGGCGGTACTGCGCCGAGCCGAGCAGGTAGCGGGCCTCGGCTTCACGGTCGGGGAACTTCTGCATGCGGACGACGACCTGGTCCACGAGCGACGGCAGCCGATCCGCCCGGTCGGCGCGTTCGACGGCCTGTCGCAGCGAGGAAAGGGCGTCGTCGTAGTCGGCGCGTTCGGGGCTGCTGCGCCACGGGGCGCAGGTGGCCACCGCGACGAAGGCGAACAGCCCCGCCAGGAAGGTCGGCGCCTGCCAGAGCTGTCCCAGCGTGCGGCGAGCGCGTCCGGTTCGACGGCCCATCGGCGATGCGGAATCCGCTTTCGTGTCCATGCGTGTCAACACCTTGCCCGGCGGAAGCTTGTCGAATCCATGCAAACAGCCGGGCTTCTGGCACAACCGCGAAATCGTGTCAAGGGCAAGGGGAGACGCAAGGATCGGCGGACTGCTGCGATCGCGGATCAGTTCCAGTCGTTGGCGAGCGGGTTGCCGTCGCGGGGGTTGCAGGCGTTGTACCAGGTGAGGTTGGACATGCCGGACTGCACGCCGCGGATGGAGCCGTCGCCGAGGGCGACCATCATGAGGCCGCTGTGGCCGCTCTGGGTGACCTGGTAGGTGCAGGTGGCGGGGGAGGGGGCGGTCTGGAAGGGGTAGGGGTAGCCCGGGTTGATGCTGGGGGCGATGCCGTTGCCGAGCGCTTCGCCCCAGCCGAAAGCGGGGGCGTCCCAGCCGTAGTTGAAGGAGGGGTGGTTGGCCCAGGCGGGGTCGGTGACGCCGCCGGAGTCGGGGGCGCAGTGGACGTAGCGTTCAGCGAAGGTGACGGTGTTGGAGGTGCCGTCGGGCATGGCGGTGACGAGGCTGCCGACGCCGCGCGGGACGAAGACGAGGAGGTTGGCGGCGTAGTTGGTGCTGGCGAAGCCGTTGCGCTGGAGGTTGTTGCCGTAGGCGGTGGCGTCGGAAGGGCAGAGATAGATGGGGACGACGGAGGCGCGGACGTTGTAGGAGCTGCCGGCCGCGAGGTTGTAGAGCGGCGTCTGCTCGATGAAGGGGAGGATGAAGTAGTGGAGGGTGCCAGTCTGGCCGGGGAAGGGGTTGGCGCCGGACCCGGAGGTGTTGGTGCCGCTGTCGGGGCCCCAGGCGGGCGGGAGCTTCTTGTAGGTGTCGTTGAAGCCGTGCGTCGCCAGGCCGATCTGCTTGAGGTTGTTGGTGCATTGCGTGCGCGCGGCCGCTTCGCGCACCTTCTGGACAGCGGGGACGAGCAGGGCGATGAGGATCGCGATGATGGCGATCACCACCAGCAGTTCGATGAGGGTGAAGCCACGTCGGCCAAGGGAGGAACGCATGGAATGCTCCTGGCAGGAAAGGGTGGAAGGATCGAGGCGATTGCGCACGCGGAGCGCGGTGGGAGAGTGCGAGGCGTTCAGAGTTCGGTGGTGGAGGGGTCCGGTGTTGTGTTAACGGCTGGTCACTTTCAGGTCGTAGGAGCCGCCTTCCTTGACCTCGACGACAAGGGGCGTGGAGCTGGGGATGGTGAAGCGGGGAGCGGCCATGGGGCCGCTGGCCGCCGGGGTTGCGCCGGGCGGGGCGTCGGCGCCGGGCGGGGCGACGGTGGTGACGGTGACCTTGTACCAGCCCGCCGGGGCGCCCGTCTTGCTGCCCGTGGCGGACTGCGTCGTGAGGGTGTACTCCCCCTTGACGATGGAGCCGACGGCGGCGGCTTTCACCTTGTTGCCCTTCGATTCGTCAGGCGTGAACGTGACGACGCCCGTGGCGGGGGAGGACGTGTCGACGACAACCTTGCCAGCGACGGGGAGCGTGCCGCCGATGCCGTCCGAGCCGCCGCACCCGGCCGCCACCAGCAGCAGACCGGCGAAACCCACGTGCAGCAGGAAGGATGTTTGTGAGAAATTCATGATCGACCTCGCCGGAATGCGCTATGATTTTCTGTCTCGCCTATCATCAGACGATTGAGGCGAGATGTCAATTCATCTCATGGGCTTTTAACATGAGAGCATACTCATGAGTTGTCAATGGTTCATTAATATTTCATTCGTCAGCAGCCCGAACGGCGCTGCATGGAGACCGCTGGGATAGCGATGCACATGCGGAAGAACGGCATGCGTGGCGGGCCGCACGCCGCCGCAAGGACGACTCGAAACTTCGCGTGACCGAATTCGGTTCCAGCGACCGAAGGCGAGCGGCGCGGCGTAAGCCCGCCGTGAAAAGGATCGTTCGTGCAGTTCGCATGCTTGCCGTTGCAAGCCCTGCGCGTCGTCGCG